>NZ_DATERI010000078.1:0-13643 GCF_035271705.1 Buttiauxella sp. | reverse complement strand
CTGGGTTCGTCGTGTATTGATAAACCTTCGATGCACCACCGGTGGCTAAAACCACAGCTTTCGCACGGCAAGTTTCCACTTTCTCGCGGTTACGGTTCCAGATCCATGCACCCACGACACGTCGCGTTCCTGGCAGACCTATTTTGTCTGAAACAATAAGGTCGACTGCGTTACTACGCTCGATAACACGAATATTAGGATGGTTCAGCGCCTTGCCGACCAGAGTGGTTTCAACTTCTTTACCGGTGGCATCCGCTGCATGGAGAATTCGGCGATGGCTATGCCCACCTTCGCGAGTCAAATGGTAGCTTTCTGCACCATTTGCCTGGATCTCAGTATCAAATAACACACCTTGATCGATTAACCATTGCACGCAATGACGTGCATTGCTGGCAACAAACTCCACCGCTTCTCGATCGCAAATTCCAGCGCCTGCAATCAGCGTATCTTCAACATGTGAATCGATACTATCCGTTTCATCAAACACTGCGGCAATGCCACCCTGAGCATAAAACGTAGAGCCTTCGTTTATTGGCCCTTTACTCAGAACAATAACTTTGCAGTTTTCGGCAAGCCGTAAAGCAAGGGAGAGGCCAGCAGCTCCGCTACCGACGATTAATACATCACAAGCGAGTTCGGAATTTGCGTTCATCGTGTTTAATTTACTAAACAAAGGTTGGGCCAGCATATCACCCGATGTGGGCTGTAACACGCTTTTTTTAAACCTGCGTTATATGAACTAAACAAGAGGAGGGGTGAACTCAGTTTCATCCGAATAATAGCGCTCATAAGCAATTTTTCGTGCCAGCTCACCGTTAGTGGCAGATTTTCTGATGAAAAATCATGATTCATGCGATACTCTGCACGCGTATCGCGATCGCCTTTTAGGATAAAAAAGGTGTCACCGTTTGTGCCATGAAACTTATAATCAAGAAGAGATAATTCGTGGAACAGATCAGGAAAACAACGGCGTAATGGAACTTTGCTCAAATCGAGCGCTCCAACCGTGAACTTGCTCATTTATGCAGAGTTCGGGTGGCTTTTCAATTACGCGTGGAAATAGGTTTGGGGAGACATTACCTCGGATGAGTGAGCAGTTAACGGATCAGGTCCTCGTCGAACGGGTCCAGAAGGGAGATCAGAAGTCATTTAATTTACTGGTGGTTCGCTATCAGCATAAAGTGGCGAGTCTGGTTTCCCGCTATGTACCTTCAGGGGATGTTCCTGACGTGGTGCAGGAGTCTTTCATTAAAGCTTATCGCGCATTGGATTCATTCCGTGGCGATAGTGCGTTTTACACATGGTTGTATCGCATAGCGGTCAACACGGCAAAAAATTATCTGGTTGCTCAGGGTCGTCGTCCTCCATCAAGCGATGTGGATGCAATTGATGCGGAAAACTACGAAAGTGGCAGTGCATTGAAAGAAATTTCGAACCCTGAGAACTTAATGTTGTCTGAAGAACTGAGACAAATAGTTTTCCGTACTATTGAGTCACTCCCGGAAGATTTACGCATGGCAATTACGTTGCGGGAGTTGGATGGTCTGAGCTATGAAGAAATAGCCGCCATCATGGATTGCCCAGTAGGGACTGTACGTTCGCGTATTTTCCGTGCGCGGGAAGCTATTGATAATAAAGTTCAACCGCTTATCAGGCGCTGACGATAGCGGATTACTGGAAGGGTAATTAGGCATGCAGAAAGAACAGCTTTCCGCTTTAATGGATGGGGAAACTCTGGATAGCGAGCTGCTAAGCGTCTTATCACAAGACAAATCATTGCAGCAGCGTTGGGAGAGCTACCACCTAATCCGCGATACTATGCGCGGCGATACCAGTGAATTGCTTCATTTTGATATTGCAGCCAATGTCATGGCAGCGATTGAAAATGAACCTGTGCGTCATGTCACGCCACTTATTACTGAACAGCAGCCTGAACCTCAGCAATGGCAGAAAATGTCGTTCTGGAATAAGGTACGTCCGTGGGCTAGCCAACTTACCCAAGTGGGTGTTGCAGCATGCGTATCGCTTGCGGTAATTGTGGGTGTGCAGCACTATAATGGCCAATCTGACAATCCTGCTCAGCCTGAAGCACCCGTGTTCAACACTTTACCTATGATGGGTAAGGCGAGCCCGGTAAGCTTGGGGGTACCGTCTGACAGTACGGCAAGCACAGGTCAGCAGCAGGTACAGGAACAACGTCGACGTATCAATGCTATGCTGCAAGATTACGAATTGCAGCGTCGTTTACACGCCGAGCAACTCCAGTTTGAACAGGCACAAACCCAGCAAGCTGCGGTACAAGTGCCAGGAAACCAAACGTTAGGAACTCAATCGCAGTAATGAAGCAACTTTGGTATGCACTGTCTCTTATGACAAGCAGCCTGTTGTTCAGCTCAAATGCCTCGGCGGACACTGTTTCGTCCGGGGCATTGTTGCAGCAAATGAACCAGGCGAGTCAGTCACTCAATTATGAGCTGGCATTTATCAGCATTAATAAGCAAGGCATAGAGTCTTTACGCTATCGCCATGCAAGGCTTGATAATCGTCCACTTGCGCAATTGCTTCAGATGGATGGCCCACGCCGAGAAGTTGTCCAGCGTGGCAGTGAAATCAGCTATTTTGAACCGGGACTTGAGCCATTCACGCTTACCGGTGATTACATCGTCGATTCACTCCCATCAATCGTCTATACCGACTTCAAACGTTTGACGCCTTATTACGACTTCATTTCTGTCGGACGGACGCGTATTGCCGACAGGCTTTGCGAAGTGATTCGAGTCGTAGCACGAGATGGCACGCGTTACAGCTATATGGTGTGGATGGACTCAGAAACTAAATTACCGATGCGTGTTGATTTGCTGGATCGTGATGGTGAAACGCTGGAGCAATTCCGCGTAGTCTCCTTTAACGTCAGCAAAGAAGCCAATGGCATGATGCAAAACCTGGCGAAGGCGAGTTTGCCGCCATTGCTGTCAGTACCGGGTTCCGACAAAATCAATTTTTCCTGGACACCCACCTGGTTGCCTCAAGGTTTTAGTGAAGTCTCCAGCAGCCGTCGGCCATTGCCAACTGTCGATGTTCCAATCGAATCACGTCTTTATTCTGACGGTCTGTTCAGCTTCTCGGTCAACATTAGCCGCGCTGCCAGCAATAGCACCGATCAGCTACTGCGTACCGGGCGCCGCACGGTGAGTTCTGAAGTTCGCGATAAAACAGAAATCACGATTGTCGGTGAGCTACCGCCACAAACGGCAAAACGTATCGCTGACAGTATCAAATTCAGGACTACGCAATGATTAAGGAGTGGGCAACCGTCATCTCCTGGCAAAAAGGTGAAGCATTGTTGAGTTGTGACGTAAAAGCGTCATGTAACAGTTGTGCTTCACGCGCGGGCTGCGGCAGCCGTATTCTCAATAAACTCGGGCCACAAACGACACACACCTTATCGGTTGCTTGCGATACGCCGCTGGTGGTGGGTCAAAAAGTCGAGTTGGGTATTGCTGAAAGTAGTCTCATAGGTTCTGCGTTATTGGTTTACATGTCCCCTTTGGTTGGTTTATTTCTGGTTTCGGCCCTGTTTCAGGCGCTGTTTGGAACCAATCTTGCGGCGATTTGTGGTGCTCTGATGGGCGGAGTGGGCGGTTTTCTTATCGCGCGTGGATACTCATTGAAACTCAGTCGCCGTGAAACCTGGCAACCCGTTATTCTCAGCGTCGCGCTACCACCAAATGCTCTTAGAGTCGAAACGACGACTTCTGCGGATAGCCAGTGAAGCCTCTGCTGTCCGTAATCTGTTAGACACACTTTCCATAGGTCATTCATCTCTTAGCAACGCTTGCATGATGACCTGTTTCCTCGCTTTCTCGTTGTAGTGTAGAATGCGGCGTTTCAGGCAAAAGACAGCCATTGACATCACGCTCTGTACAGCGCATTGCGCCGAGCTTTCCCGGATTTGTAAGGCATAAAAACCTCTAACTATGAAGAATATACGTAACTTTTCTATTATTGCCCACATCGACCACGGCAAATCGACGCTGTCTGACCGGATTATTCAAATTTGCGGTGGCCTATCGGATCGTGAAATGGAGGCTCAGGTCCTCGATTCCATGGATCTGGAACGTGAGCGCGGAATTACCATTAAAGCGCAAAGCGTCACGCTGGATTACAAAGCCAATAATGGTGAAACTTATCACCTGAATTTCATCGACACCCCAGGCCACGTTGACTTTTCTTACGAAGTTTCCCGCTCTTTGGCGGCGTGCGAAGGTGCCTTGCTGGTGGTCGATGCTGGTCAGGGCGTAGAAGCCCAGACTCTGGCAAACTGCTATACCGCCATGGAAATGGATCTGGAAGTGGTTCCAGTTCTGAACAAAATTGACCTGCCTGCAGCCGATCCTGAACGCGCTGCGCAGGAAATTGAAGATATCGTTGGCATTGATGCCACAGATGCGGTGCGTTGCTCCGCAAAAACAGGCTTCGGTGTTACGGATGTTCTTGAGCGTCTGGTTCGTGATATCCCAGGGCCTGAAGGTGATCCGGACGCGCCACTGCAGGCACTGATCATTGACTCCTGGTTCGATAACTATCTTGGTGTTGTCTCGTTGGTGCGTATTAAAAACGGCACCATGAAGAAAGGCGATAAAATCAAGGTGATGAGCACCGGCCAGGTCTATAACGCTGACCGTCTGGGGATCTTCACGCCAAAACGTGTTGATCGTGATGTGTTAGGTTGCGGTGAAGTAGGCTGGTTGGTCTGCGCAATCAAAGATATCCTGGGTGCGCCTGTTGGCGATACTTTGACCCTTGCACGTAATCCGGCAGATAAAGCGCTGCCAGGCTTTAAAAAAGTGAAGCCGCAGGTTTATGCGGGTCTGTTCCCGGTAAGTTCTGACGATTACGAAAACTTCCGTGATGCGTTGGGCAAACTGAGTCTGAACGATGCGTCCTTGTTCTATGAACCAGAAAGCTCTACCGCGTTGGGCTTCGGTTTCCGCTGTGGCTTCCTCGGTCTGCTGCACATGGAAATCATTCAGGAACGTCTGGAACGTGAATACGATCTTGATCTGATTACCACAGCACCTACCGTAGTTTACGAAGTGGAAACCACCACGGGTGAGACGATTTATGTTGATAGCCCATCCAAGCTGCCAGCATTGAATAACATTGCTGAGCTGCGTGAGCCGATTGCTGAGTGTCACATGCTGATGCCTCAGGAATATCTGGGTAGCGTTATCACTCTGTGTATTGAGAAGCGTGGCGTACAGACCAACATGGTTTACCACGGTAACCAGGTTGCGCTGACCTATGAAATTCCAATGGCAGAAGTGGTACTCGATTTCTTCGACCGCCTGAAATCAACATCCCGTGGCTACGCTTCCCTGGATTATAACTTCAAACGCTTCCAGACCTCAGACATGGTGCGCGTTGATGTCTTGATTAACGGTGATCGCGTTGATGCCCTGGCATTGATTACCCACCGTGGCAACTCACAGTTCCGTGGACGTCAGTTGGTCGAGAAGATGCAAGAACTGATCCCTCGCCAACAATTCGACATTGCGATTCAGGCGGCAATTGGCGCACATATCATTGCGCGTTCTACCGTGAAACAGTTGCGTAAAAACGTATTGGCAAAATGCTACGGCGGTGACGTAAGCCGTAAGAAAAAGCTGTTGCAGAAACAGAAGGACGGTAAGAAGCGTATGAAGCAAGTCGGTAACGTCGAATTGCCTCAGGAAGCGTTCCTCGCCATTCTGCATGTTGGTAAAGACAGCAAATAAATTAAGGAGTTGGCATGGCGAATATGTTTGCGCTAATCCTCGTGATAGCGACGCTGGTAACGGGTCTTCTATGGTGTATTGATAAATTTATCTTTGCGCCAAAACGTCGGGTAAAACAGGCGGCAGCGCAAGCTGCCACTGGTGATGCACTTGATAGCAAAACGCTAAATAAAGTCGCACCGAAACCAGGTTGGTTAGAAACGGGGGCTTCCGTATTCCCGGTGCTCGCTATCGTCTTGATTATGCGCTCGTTTATTTACGAGCCATTCCAGATTCCATCAGGATCAATGATGCCAACCTTATTAATTGGCGATTTTATTCTGGTGGAGAAATTTGCTTACGGTATTAAAGATCCTATTTACCAGAAAACGCTCATTGAAACGGGTCATCCTAAACGTGGCGATATTGTGGTGTTCAAATATCCACAAGATCCACGTCTTGATTACATCAAGCGTACAGTGGGTTTGCCGGGTGATCGTGTCAGTTATGATCCTATGGCCAAAGAAGTCACTGTTAAGCCAAACTGTAGTTCTGGCCAGGCATGTGATAACGCGCTGGCAATCACTTACAGCAATGTAGAGCCAAGTGATTTTGTGCAAACTTTTGCGCGTCGTAACGGCGGTGAAGCAAACTCTGGTTTCTTCCAGTTACCGTTGAACCAGACCAAAGAAAACGGTATCCGTTTGTCTGAGCGCAAAGAAACACTAGGTGAGGTGAGTCACCGCATTCTGACCGTGCCAATTGCACAGGACCAACTGGGGATGTACTACCAGCAATCGGGCCAACAACTGGCAACGTGGATTGTGCCACCGGGTCATTACTTCATGATGGGTGATAACCGCGATAACAGCGCTGATAGCCGTTATTGGGGTTTTGTTCCTGAGGCGAATCTGGTCGGTAAAGCGACTGGAATCTGGATGAGTTTTGAGAAACAAGAGGGTGAATGGCCAACGGGCGTTCGTTTAAGTCGCATTGGCGGAATTCATTGATCAATTAAATCCATTCAAGTAACGACATACCTTGTCGTTGCGTATAGAATATCCCCCCGTATTTAGGTTGGCTCCCATAAGGGAGCCACGGCAAACGAAACAGCGTTGGTTCTCTTTTTCAGGTCTGTTCCGTGTGCTGAATAATTGACGCATTCATTAATTGGTATCGCATGAACCCCATCGTAATTAATAGGCTGCAGCGTAAGCTGGGCTACACTTTTGTACATCAGGATCTGTTGCAACAGGCATTAACGCATCGCAGTGCCAGCAGCAAACACAATGAGCGTCTTGAGTTTTTAGGCGATTCCATTCTTAGCTACGTTATTGCAAACGCGCTTTACCATCGTTTCCCTCGTGTAGATGAAGGTGATATGAGCCGTATGCGTGCGACGCTGGTGCGCGGAAATACGCTGGCAGAAATTGCTCGCGAATTTGAATTAGGCGAATGTCTGCGCCTTGGGCCGGGCGAATTGAAAAGTGGCGGTTTCCGTCGCGAATCTATCCTGGCCGATACCGTCGAAGCCTTAATTGGTGGCGTGTTCCTCGACAGCGATATCCAGAATATTGAGCGCTTAATTCTTTCCTGGTATCAATCTCGTTTGGATGAAATTAGCCCAGGCGATAAGCAAAAAGACCCTAAGACGCGTCTGCAAGAGTATTTGCAGGGTCGCCACTTGCCACTGCCATCTTATTTGGTTGTGCAGGTTCGTGGTGAAGCGCACGATCAGGAATTTACCATTCACTGTCAGGTGAGTGGCCTGCCTGAGCCGGTGATTGGCACCGGTTCAAGCCGCCGTAAAGCGGAACAGGCTGCAGCTGAGCAGGCGCTTATAAAGCTGGAGCTGGAATAATGAGCGAAGAACAAACCTTTTGCGGATTCGTGGCCATCGTTGGTCGCCCGAATGTCGGCAAATCCACGCTGCTAAACCAGTTGCTTGGGCAAAAAATCTCTATCACTTCCCGTAAAGCGCAGACCACCCGTCACCGCATTATGGGTATCCATACCGAAGGCCCGTATCAGGCGATTTACGTTGATACCCCAGGGCTGCATATGGAAGAAAAACGCGCGATCAACCGCTTGATGAACAAAGCCGCTAGCAGCTCTATCGGTGACGTTGAGCTGGTTATCTTCGTGGTTGAAGGAACGAAGTGGACCGCAGATGATGAGATGGTACTCAACAAGCTGCGCGACGCTCGGGCACCGGTGATTCTGGCGGTGAACAAAGTCGATAACGTTCAGGACAAAAGCATTTTGCTGCCACACCTGCAATTCCTTGGCAGCCAGATGAACTTCCTCGATATCGTGCCTATTTCTGCGGAACATGGCATGAACGTGGACACAATCGCCAGCATCGTTCGTAAACGTCTGCCGGAAGCCATTCATCACTTCCCGGAAGATTACATCACCGACCGTTCTCAGCGTTTCATGGCCTCTGAAATCATCCGTGAAAAACTGATGCGTTTCCTTGGTGCGGAATTACCGTATTCCGTGACCGTTGAAATTGAACAGTTTGTGACTAACGCCCGTGGCGGTTATGACATCAATGGTTTGATTCTGGTTGAACGTGAAGGCCAGAAGAAAATGGTTATTGGCAACAAGGGTGCCAAAATCAAAACCATCGGTATCGAAGCGCGTAAAGACATGGAAGATATGTTCGAAGCTAAAATTCACCTGGAACTGTGGGTGAAGGTTAAATCTGGCTGGGCAGATGACGAGCGCGCGCTGCGCAGCCTCGGCTACACAGACGACTAACCGATGGAAGGCTGGCAGCGGGCGTTTGTCCTTCATAGTCGCCCCTGGAGCGAAACCAGCCTTCTGCTTGACCTCTTTTCCGAAGAGTCCGGGCGCATTCGTTTAATTGCGAAAGGCGCTCGTTCTCGTCGTTCCAACCTCAAAGGGACGCTACAACCCTTTACCCCCCTGTTAGTTCGCTGGGGCGGCCGTGGTGAAGTCAAAACACTACGCAGCGCCGAAGCAGTCTCACTGGCACTTCCTCTAAGTGGCATAACGCTCTATAGCGGCCTGTACGTGAATGAACTGGTTTCACGTGTGCTGGAAGATGAAACGCGTTTCTCCGAACTATTCTTCGATTACCTCCACTGTATTCAGGCATTAGCAGGAACGAGCGGTTCACCGGAACCGGCTTTGCGTCGTTTTGAGCTGGCTCTGCTGGGGCACCTGGGATATGGCGTGGATTTCTTGCACTGTGCAGGAAGCGGGGAAGAGGTCAGCGACACCATGACTTATCGCTATCGTGAAGAGAAAGGGTTTATCGCAAGCCTGGTAGTGGATAACCGCAGTTTCACGGGCCATGAATTGAAAGCCCTCGCGAACCGCGAATTTCCTGATATCGCCACCTTACGCGCGGCGAAACGCTTTACCCGTATGGCATTGAAACCTTATCTGGGCGGAAAACCCCTTAAAAGCCGCGAATTATTTCGCCAGTTTGTGCCGAAAAAATCACCACTTAAATCCCCTCAAGACCCACAATAACGCCTGGCCGTAGCCATGCTTTCCTTACCGGGTGTAAACTGCCGGAACTCAAACCTATTCTGACCTCGAGGATTGTCATGGCTGAATTACTGTTAGGCGTAAACATCGATCACATCGCAACTTTGCGTAACGCACGTGGCACGGCATATCCTGACCCCGTGCAGGCGGCATTTATTTGCGAGCAAGCAGGTGCTGACGGTATTACGGTTCACCTGCGTGAAGATCGCCGTCATATCACTGACCGCGATGTACGCCTCCTGCGCCAGACCCTCGACACGCGTATGAATCTGGAAATGGCTGTCACTGAAGAGATGATTGATATCGCTTGTGACACCCAACCGCATTTCTGTTGCCTGGTGCCGGAAAAGCGCCAGGAAGTGACGACCGAAGGTGGGCTGGATGTCGCCGGTCAACTGGATAAAATGCGTGATGCCTGCAAACGTCTGGCCGACGCTGGTATTTTGGTTTCCCTGTTTATTGATGCTGACCACGCGCAAATTGATGCCGCCGTGGCGGTTGGCGCACCGTATATCGAAATTCATACCGGTTGCTACGCCGATGCAAAAGACGAAGCGACTCAGGCCAAAGAACTGGCGCGTATCGCTGAAGCCGCGACCTACGCCGCAGGAAAAGGCCTGAAAGTGAATGCTGGGCATGGTTTGACTTATCACAACGTGAAAGCCATTGCTCGCCTGCCTGAAATGCACGAGTTGAATATCGGCCATGCAATTATCGGCCGTGCGGTAATGAGCGGTTTGAAAGAGGCCGTGGCAGAAATGAAACGTCTGATGCAGGAAGCGCGTAGCTAATGGCAATTCTCGGCCTTGGCACTGATATCGTTGAGATAGCGCGTATTGAAAGCGTTATCTCGCGTTCAGGTGACCGACTGGCGAAGCGCGTGCTCAGTGCCAATGAATGGCTGCAATATCAAGCGCACCAGCAACCGGTGCGCTTTCTCGCTAAACGTTTTGCGGTAAAAGAAGCGGCGGCCAAAGCATTTGGCACCGGGATCCGTAACGGCCTGGCGTTTAATCAGTTCGAAGTGTTTAACGATCCGTTGGGTAAACCGCAGTTACGCTTTTGGGAAGAGGCCGAGCGAGTCGCGCAAAGAATGGGGGTGCGTTCAGTGCACGTTACGCTTGCTGATGAACGCCATTATGCCTGCGCGACCGTCATCATTGAGAATTAATACCCTTCATACTTCAAGCTGCCTCTTTGTTGGCTGCGTTCACTCACCCAAATCACTTACTTTAGTAAGCTCATCGGGATTAATGAGAGACTCCTGTCTCTCACCGGAGGCCAGCCTTTGGCTGGTCAAATTCGTTCCCGACGAATTTGTTGTTTTCTTGCCGCCGCGACGCATCTCGAATTATTTTGGGTATGGGGATCAAAGCTTATCGGCGTGGTGCAGTTGAACAAATTTGTCCCATAGTTGCTCTTCGTTCTCGATATGTGCCGGATCGCTGATAATGGTATTTGGGATCGGGCAAACTTTCTGGCAGGTGGGTGTTTCGTAGTGCCCGACGCATTCTGTGCAGCGATCAGTATTGATCTCATAAATGCTGTCTCCCATGGAAATGGCCTCGTTCGGGCACTCTGGCTCGCACATATCGCAGTTAATACATTTTTTAGTGATGAGCAGCGCCATGGGAAGATCTCGATAACAACAGAAACAGGGCGGGCATTATACGCCCAATCTCCGGTCAAACCAGTTTTTTTACCAGTGCTTCACTGTGGCGGATCCGCTCCGGTGCGTGTTCGAGATCGCGCTGTACTAACGCCATAAACAGAAGATCGGTGAGCATCATCTGCGCACTGGTCGATGAAATCGCCGCGCTGCGCGTCGCTTGTTCTTCGGCGATGGTGTACAGGCAGAGCGAGGCTCGTTGCTGTAAAGCGTTGGGCGTAAAGCCGGTAATGGCGAGTATTTTTGCTCCGGTGCGCAGTGTTTCATCGGCGGCGAGATTGATCTCACGCCGTTCACCAGAATAGGAAATCGCCAACAGTACATCGTCACTGCTTGAGGCTTGCGCCGTCGCCAGTAATGCGTGCATGTCTTGCTCGGCTACAGCGTTAATCCCAATTTTCATTAGCTTCCAGGCAAAATTCTTAGCGACTAAGCCGGACGCGCCAATGCCTACCAACAGCACACGTCGTGCGTTTCGCAACATCTCTACGCTCGCCAGCAGCTTTTCTTCGCTGTTAACATCAAGCGTGGCGTGCATCGCCGACAAATTATCCTTAATGAGTTTTTCCCCCACTAAACGCAGCGGATCATCACCCAAAATAAGATTATGAACCGGGACGGATTGGGGTTCCTGGCCGCTGGCCAGCGCTTCACTGATGGCCAGTTTGAGGGCTGGAAACCCCTTAAAACCCAGCTTTTGGGAAAACTTCACCACGCTCGACTGACTCACACCTGCTTCGGCTGCAAGCTGCTGTGAACTTAAATGACGCGCGTAGTCGGGTTTCTCCAGCAAAAAATCAGCCAGTCTACGGTCGCTTTGTGCCAGGGTTGGGTAGCGGCTTCGAATACGCAGTAAGCAGTTCATTTCCTCTCCAGAGCGTCGGGTCAATTATGTGAGCGATTCCATAATAACGTAAATTACACTCGCCTGAATGAATTTAATATTCCATTATATAAAAACTTTAAGGAATTAAATATTCAAAGGTGCATGATGAATCTTGGCTCACTCGTTTCTGAAACTCGTAATCCACACACTATGGATCTCGATTGCCTCTCCACGCTTGAAATGGTCCAGCGCTTTAATCAACAGGACGCTCTGGTCGCAGCAGCAGTTGAAAAAACGTTGCCGGAAGTGGCCAAAGCCGTCGATGCGGCAAGTGCCTCGCTACAAGCGGGTGGCCGGTTGATTTACATGGGCGCGGGAACCAGTGGGCGCTTGGGTGTACTGGATGCCTCAGAATGCCCGCCGACCTTTGGCGTTCCACATGGTCTGGTGATTGGTTTAATCGCGGGTGGCCCTGGCGCATTACTCAAAGCGGTCGAAGGAGCTGAAGATAATCAGCAATTGGGCGAGGATGACCTGAAAGCCCTTACGCTAACAGCAAACGACATGGTTGTTGGACTTGCAGCATCAGGGCGTACACCTTATGTGATGGGGGGATTGCGCTATGCCCGTAACCTGGGTTGTCGCACAGCAGCCATTTCCTGTAACCCGGGTTCAGCCATCGCACAGGAAGCTGAAATTGCGATTTCCCCCGTTGTTGGGCCAGAAGCGTTGACCGGCTCCACACGTCTGAAATCAGGTACCGCGCAAAAATTGGTGCTGAATATGATTTCCACCGGCGCGATGGTGAAGTTGGGTAAGGTCTACCAGAACCTGATGGTTGATATGAAAGCCACCAATATTAAGTTGGTAGACCGTGCGTGCCGTATCGTTGTTGAAGCGACTGGCGCGACGCGTATCGATGCCGAAAACGCGCTCAAACAGACTGATTACGAAGTTAAGCCAGCCATTTTAATGATACTCACCGGTGTTGATGCAAAGACGGCGTATGCACGTCTGGCAGACAGTAGTGGTTATCTTCGCCCAGCCCTTAGCCAATCCCATTAGGCTATAACAATAAGCAGGCACTGAATCATGGATAAGACAGCGACACTCGCCAGTGAAATATTGTCAGGAATCGGTGGGCAGGGGAATATCACCCGTCTGGAAAACTGCATGACCCGCGTGCGGGTTGAAGTTAATGACGTAAGCCTGCTTGATATTGCGCGTCTGAAAAAACTGCCGGGTGTCAGCGGCTACGTAAAACAGGGTGAGCAGCACCAGCTGATTGTTGGGCCGGGTCGTGCGGCGCAAGTGGTGGATGCCATGCGTGAATTGTTGCAAAGCCGCGGCCAGACTCTCTCAAGCGAAGATGATATTGCGCAGAATAAAGCGCAGGCAAAAGCCCGGTATCAGGCGCCAATGAGCGAGGCATTGCGTAAGCTGGCGAACGTTTTTATTCCATTGATTCCTGCTTTTATTGCATCGGGGCTTATCACCGGGATCATCAACATCCTCAAGCGCCCAGATATTGTGGGTGACCTTGCCACGCAATACCCCAATATTCTCGGCTTGCTCGCCATCTTTGGTAGCGCAGTGTTTGCTATCATGAATATTCTGGTGGGCGTTAATGCCGCGAAAGTGTTCGGCGGTTCGATGGCGATGGGCGGTGTGATGGCCGGGATTCTTTCCAGCCCGCAACTGGCGCAAATCCACCTGTTTGGCGAAAACCTGCAACCGGGGCGCGGCGGGGTTATCGCGGTGTTGCTGGTGGTGGCGCTGATGTGCTGGATTGAAAAACGGTTACGCAAGTTATTGCCAGGTTCAATTGAGCTGATCCTCAACCCACTGCTGACCACCTTAATTACTGCAT
>NZ_DATERI010000077.1:0-55186 GCF_035271705.1 Buttiauxella sp. | reverse complement strand
GCGTTCTGGTGTTCCAGATCTAACAGACGGCCTGGTGTTGCCACCAACACATCGACACCGCTACGCAGTTTCATCATCTGCGGGTTAATGCTCACGCCGCCGAAAACCACCAGCGAACGGATATCTAAATATTTGCTGTAGTCACGCACGTTTTCGCCAATCTGAGCAGCAAGCTCACGGGTTGGCGTCAGGATCAGCGCGCGCACCGGGCGACGGCCATTCGCATGCGGTTGCTTGTCTACCAGGCGTTGTAACAGAGGCAAGGTAAAACCTGCTGTTTTGCCGGTGCCGGTTTGGGCACTGGCCATCAGGTCGCGGCCTGATAAAACAACCGGAATCGCCTGGCGTTGAATAGGGGTAGGCTCACGATAGCCTTGCTCTTCCACTGCACGCAGAATATCGGCGTTCAGGCCGAGAGAATCAAAAGACATAGGTACTCCAGAATCGCCCTGACCGCGAGGTGCGGTGTAGTTTCCAGGGGTTCATATGACGCCAGTCATTCTGGCGCGAGAGAGGGGCACAAACCACGGTGCCGTAAGCCGCGCAGTGTAACAGGTTTTGTGACTCTGCGCACAAATTCTATTTTTCGACACATTCACAAGATAAATGCGTAGAACTGGACACTGTGGTATCGAGGGCCTACTCTCAATCAATCGATTGATTAACTTTTTAAGAGGTCGGTATGAACGCGACACCGACGCCTGTCACGACTCGCGGTGAGCAGGCAAAAAAAACACTGATTGCTGCGGCTCTCGCGCAATTTGGTGAGTACGGATTGCATGCCACCACACGCGATATCGCCGCACTGGCTGGGCAGAACATAGCCGCCATTACCTACTATTTTGGCTCGAAAGAAGAGCTGTACATGGCCTGCGCGCAATGGATAGCGGACTTCATCACGCAGAATTTTAAGCCTCACGTTGAACGTGCCGAGGCCATTCTCAGCCAGCCACAAGTCGATAAACCACAGATTCGTCAGCTGATTCATACTGCATGCAATCACATGATTATTCTGCTGACTGCCGATGAGACGCTAAATCTCAGCAAATTTATCTCCCGCGAGCAGCTCTCGCCAACACCGGCTTATCAGCTCATTCACCAACAGGTCATTGCGCCGATGCACACTCATCTCACCCGCCTCATCGGGCGGTATGCCGATCGCTGCCCGGATGACACCGAGATGATTCTCCATACTCACGCGCTTATCGGGCAGGTGCTGGCTTTCCGTCTGGGACGAGAAACCATTCTGCTTCGTGCAGGATGGACAACATTTGATAGTGAAAAGGTTAAAAAAATCAGCGACGTGGTAGGCAGCCATGTCGATTTCATTTTGCAAGGGTTAGCGAGCCAACAAGGAAACAGCGGCAATGAAAAGTAAAAAACCGATCATTATCGTGGCAGTTGTGGTGCTGATTGCAGCAGGGGTTGCCGGCTGGATGGGCTACCAAAGTCAGCAGGATAAAGGGCTGACGTTATATGGCAACGTTGATATTCGCACCGTGAATTTGAGCTTCCGCGTTGGTGGGCGCCTTGCCGCTTTACAGGTGGATGAAGGTGATGCCATTAAGGCCGGTGCAACGCTTGGCGAGCTGGACCAGGGGCCGTATCAAAACGCGCTGCTCCAGGCTCAAGCCAATGCCGCTGCTGCACAAGCCAAATTTGACCTGATTATCGCCGGTTATCGTGACGAAGAAATCGCCCAGGTTGCCGCCCAGGTGAATCAGGCACAGGCGGCGTTCGATTACGCGCAGAACTTTTATCAACGCCAGCAAGGTTTGTGGGCTCAACGCGCGATTTCCGCCAACGAACTGGAAAATGCACGTTCATCAAGTGATCAGGCCAAAGCGTCATTAAAAGCCGCGCGCGATAAGTTAAGCCAATACCGCACCGGTAACCGCCCGCAGGAAATTGCTCAGGCGCAAGCCACTCTGCAACAAGCGAAAGCGCAGCTTGCCCAGGCGCAACTCGATTTGCAGGACACCACGCTGATTGCCCCATCGGATGGCACGTTGCTCACCCGTGCTGTCGAACCCGGCAGCATGCTCAATGCCGGCAACTCGGTATTAACCCTCTCACTCACTCGCCCGGTTTGGGTACGTGCGTACGTTAACGAGGTCAGTCTCAACCAGGCGAAACCCGGCACCGAACTGTTGGTTTATACCGATGGCCGCCCGGATAAGCCGTATCACGGCAAAATTGGTTTTGTTTCCCCTACCGCTGAATTCACACCGAAAACCGTCGAAACGCCAGATTTGCGTACCGACCTGGTGTATCGCCTGCGGATTATTGTCACCGATGCCGACGACGCACTGCGCCAGGGAATGCCTGTGACCGTGAAATTCAACAGCGAGAACTCGCATGAATAACCAGGAAGGCATCATCCGCCTGCAAGGGTTGATGAAACAGTTCCCAGGCATGGAAAAACCGGCAGTGGCCCGTCTGGACTGTGAAATTCGCACCGGTGCCGTGACGGGTCTGGTTGGCCCGGATGGCGCAGGGAAAACCACGCTAATGCGCATGCTCGCGGGCCTGTTAAAGCCAAGCGAAGGAAGTGCTGCGGTGATGGGTCTGGATCCCGTAAAGGACGATCGCGCCCTGCACGCGATTCTGGGATATATGCCGCAAAAATTTGGCCTGTATGAAGACTTAACGGTCATGGAAAACCTGAATCTGTACGCCGATTTGCGCAGCGTCACCGGGCAAGAACGTGAAGCGACGTTTAAGCGACTGCTGGACTTTACCGCCCTCGGCCCGTTTACTTCACGCCTCGCGGGGAAGTTATCCGGCGGGATGAAACAAAAACTCGGCCTCGCCTGTACGCTAGTCGGCCAGCCTAAAGTGCTGCTGCTGGATGAGCCTGGCGTCGGCGTCGACCCGATTTCGCGCCGCGAGCTGTGGCAAATGGTGCATGAACTGGCCGGAGACGGGATGCTGATTCTGTGGAGCACCTCGTATCTTGACGAAGCCGAGCAGTGCCGCGACGTTTTACTCATGAATGAAGGTGAGTTGTTGTATCACGGCGCACCAAAGGCGTTAACCCAGCAAATGGCTGGACGCTCGCTGTTGGTGGGCCATCAACAAGAAAATAACCGTAAGTTGCTGCAACGCGCGCTCAAATTACCGCAGGTCAGCGATGGCGTGATTCAGGGGCGTTCGGTGCGCCTGATCCTCGCAAAAGAGTCGACGATTGACGAGCTCAGCCAGTCGCTCAATCTCCCACCGGAGAGTATTGCGCAGACCGATCCGCGTTTTGAAGATGCGTTTATCGACCTGCTGGGCGGTGCGGCTACGCAAGAATCGCCGCTGGGCAAAATTTTACATACCGTGGAAGGCACAAAAGGCGAGACGGTTATCAAAGCCGAAGCGTTAACCAAAAAGTTTGGCGATTTCGCCGCCACGGATAACGTCGATTTCACCGTTCAGCGCGGCGAGATTTTCGGCCTGTTGGGGCCGAACGGTGCAGGGAAATCGACCACCTTTAAGATGATGTGCGGGTTGCTAGTACCGACCTCCGGCAAAGCGCTGGTACTGGATATGGATCTCAAAACCGGCTCCGGAAAAGTGCGTCAGCACCTGGGTTATATGGCGCAGAAATTTTCGCTGTACGGCAACCTTACCGTGGTGCAAAACCTGCGTTTTTTCTCCGGGGTGTACGGCCTGCGCGGCAAAGCGCAGGAGGAGAAAATCAACCGTATGAGCGAAGCGTTTAGCCTGAAACCAATTTTGAACAGCGCCACGGATGCGCTACCACTCGGGTTTAAGCAACGCCTGGCACTGGCGTGCTCGTTGATGCATGAACCCGATATTTTATTTCTTGATGAGCCGACTTCCGGCGTCGACCCCATCACCCGTCGTGAATTTTGGCTGCATATCAATAGCATGGTGGAAAAAGGCGTCACCGTAATGGTGACAACGCACTTTATGGATGAAGCGGAATATTGCGACCGTATTGGGCTGGTGTATCGCGGTAAGCTGATTGCCAGTGGCACGCCGGATGACCTTAAACAGCAAGCCGCCGACGACGAGCAAACTGACCCAACCATGGAACAGGCATTTATTACGCTTATCCATCAATGGGATAAGGAGCACGAACATGAGCGAGCATAATCAGGCCGTTTCCTTACGACGGGTTCGCGCCCTGTGCGTGAAAGAGACTCGTCAGATTGTGCGTGACCCCAGCAGTTGGTTGATTGCCGTGGTGATCCCGCTATTGCTGCTGTTTATTTTTGGTTATGGCATCAACCTCGATTCCAGCCGCCTGCGCGTCGGGGTTTTGCTGGAGCAACAAAGTGAAGAGGCGCTCGATTTCGCACACACCATCAGCGCCTCGCCCTACATCGATCCGACCATCAGTGACGATCGCCAGCATCTGATTCAACTCATGCAGGCGGGGAAAATTCGCGGTCTGGTGGTTATCCCGACTGATTTCGCACAAAACATGGCGCGCGCGGGAGCCACGGCACCCGTACAGGTGATAACCGATGGCAGCGAACCCAATACCGCCAACTTCGTGCAAGGTTATATGGAGGGGATCTGGCAAATCTGGCAGCAACAACGGGCGGAAGATCGGGGTGAAAAGTTTGAGCCGCTGATCGAGGTGCAGTTACGTTACTGGTTTAACCCTGCGGCAATCAGCCAGCATTTTATCATTCCCGGTGCCGTGACCATCATCATGACGGTGATTGGCGCGATTCTTACGTCGTTGGTGGTGGCGCGTGAATGGGAGCGCGGCACCATGGAAGCGCTGCTCTCAACCCAGGTGACGCGTACCGAATTACTGCTGTGCAAACTGCTGCCCTATTACGTGCTGGGGATGTTGGCGATGCTGCTGTGTATGTTGGTGTCGGTGTTTATTCTCGACGTGCCGTATCGCGGTTCATTACTGATTTTATTCTTCGTCACCAGTCTGTTCTTGCTCAGTACGCTCGGCATGGGTTTATTAATTTCCACCATTACGCGCAACCAGTTTAATGCCGCACAAGTGGCGCTAAATGCGGCGTTCCTGCCGTCCATAATGCTGTCCGGTTTTATCTTCCAGATAGACAGTATGCCCGCCATTATCCGTGCGGTGACCTATATCATCCCGGCGCGTTATTTCGTCAGCACGCTGCAAAGCCTGTTTCTGGCGGGGAATATTACGACCGTGTTAGTCATCAACACACTGTTTTTAATTGCCTCGGCGGTGATGTTTATTGGCCTGACCGCATTGAAAACCAAGCGCCGTCTTGATTAGGCACAACTGACTCCAGGCGCCATTGTTGCAGACAGTTTGGGCGCAGCCCAAACCCAAAATGGCAAATAAAATAGCCTGCTAACGGGGAACGAAATGTTATATCGACTCTGGACATTGATTCGCAAAGAACTGCAATCCCTGTTGCGCGAGCCGCAAACCCGCGCAATTTTGATTTTGCCTGTGGTGTTGCAGGTGGTGCTGTTTCCATTCGCCGCGACCCTTGAAGTGACTAACGCGACCATCGCCATTTATAACGAAGATAACGGCAGCCATTCCATTGAACTCACCCAACGTTTTGCCCGAGCCAAAGCCTTTAGCCATGTGTTGTTGTTAAAAAGTCCGCAAGAGATACAACCGACCATTGATAATCAAAAAGCATTGCTGCTGATTCGCTTCCCGGCGGAGTTCTCACGCGACATCGCCAGCCATCAGCAAGCAAAACTGCAAATCATTCTGGACGGGCGAAACTCAAACAGTGCGCAAATTGCCGCAAATTACCTGCAACAGATTGTGAAAAATTACCAACAGGAACTGGTATCAGGCCTGCCAAAACCCAACAACAGCGAGCTGGTGGTGCGTAACTGGTATAACCCAAATCTGGACTATAAATGGTTTGTGGTGCCGTCGTTAATTGCGATGATAACCACCATTGGCGTGATGATTGTCACCTCGCTTTCCGTGGCTCGCGAACGCGAGCAAGGTACACTCGATCAACTGTTGGTTTCCCCGCTCGCAACATGGCAGATTTTTGTTGGCAAAGCGGTGCCTGCGCAAATCGTGGCGATTGGCCAAGCAACCATTGTGCTCAGTGTCGGGATCTGGGGTTATCACATTCCGTTTTCCGGCTCGCTGTTACTATTTTACTTCACGATGCTGATTTACGGTTTGTCGTTGGTGGGCTTTGGTTTATTGATATCAGCACTCTGCTCAACGCAACAGCAGGCGTTTATCGGCGTGTTTGTCTTTATGATGCCAGCCATTTTGCTTTCGGGTTATGTCTCGCCGGTAGAAAACATGCCAGTGTGGTTGCAGAACCTGACGTGGGCGAACCCGATTCGGCATTTCACCGACATTACCAAGCAGATTTATTTGAAGAACGCGAGTTTTGACATTGTCTGGGGAAGTGTGTGGCCACTATTGGTAATAGCAGCCATCACGATTTCAGCGGCGTACTGGATGTTTCGGCGCAAAATCGCCTGATGCCGTCATACTACAAGTTGCCTGTGCGTTGGTCATACTCGGCCCATCCTGGGGACTCACTGCCTCACCGCCTTCCTGCAACTCGAATGGTTTTGGGCATATCTTTAACGAGCAGCGAATAGATAATCGGCCCGGCAATCATCGCAAGCCCTGCGCCTGCAAGAAGGAATTTATTTTCGACGACGCGTGACAACAGCCACAGAGCAATCATCGCTGAGCCGAAATACCAGGTGGTTGTCAGCTCTTCAAGAAAATCGCCAATATCACGTAAGCGCCCAGTGCGAACACGTTGCAGGGCGAACATCAGGATAACTGTCGCGACATACAGCACACATAACCCAATGCCGACCGGTATGAGGGTGGCAGTCTTCCAGCCAACGAGCAGCACACAAAGCACAGAAAGATGCAGCATTATTTGCCAGCAGCTTAGGCCCGTAGTCACTTGTACACGTTGTTGCCATTTCATTATTTCTCTCCTGGCCACTAATTCCTGTCATTCAGAGTACCGCAGTATGCGGAAAATTCTGTAACCCGACACCTATTTGTGACAGAGACTACACTTTATTTTCATCTGGATTTAATTAATGCCGGGAGAAGCATGGGTAACAAGGCTCAGCACTTTTCCTTTAAAGTGCTCACAATTAATACACACAAAGGTTTTACCGCACTCAACAGGCGCTTCATTTTGCCAGAGTTGCGCGATGCGGTACGCGCGGTTTCCGCCGATATTGTCTGCTTGCAAGAAGTGATGGGAGCCCATGAGGCACACTCCCTGCGAGTGGATAACTGGCCGGAAAGCAGCCATTACGAATTCCTCGCGGATAGCATGTGGAGTGAGTTTGCTTATGGCCGCAACGCGATTTACCCCGAAGGCCATCATGGCAATGCGGTGCTATCACGCTTCCCTATCCACCATTTTGACAATCGCGATATCTCGGTCGAAGGCCACGAAAAACGCGGCATGCTGCACTGCCAGATAACCCTAACTGGTGTGAATATTCGTGCGCATATCATTTGTGTCCATCTCGGTTTGCGTGATGCACACCGTCGGGCGCAGCTCAACATGCTTTGCCAACTGGTGAATGAACTCCCTGAAGGTGAGCCGGTCGTGGTGGCGGGTGATTTCAATGACTGGCAACAACGCGCCACTCATCAGCTCAGGCAAACCGGCTTAGATGAAGTCTTTACCCGTGCGCGGGGCCGTCCAGCGCGAACCTTCCCTGCCCGTTTCCCGGTCCTTCGTCTGGACAGAATTTATGTGAAAAATGCCTCAGCGAGCGCCCCGACAACGCTGCCGTTGCAGCAGTGGCGGCATCTTTCCGACCACGCGCCATTAGCGGTGGAGATACATATATGAAAAATAACTGGCGCGATGGAAACCGCATTTCGTTACTTGAAAACGGTGATCAGTTTTTCCCGGCGGTGTTTGAAGCCATCAGCAATGCGCGTAGCAAAGTGTTTCTTGAGACATTTATTTGGTTTGAAGATGATGTCGGCCGAAAGCTGCATGAAGTAATACTGAATGCCGCCAGGCGTGGGGTGGGCGTAGAAGTGTTGCTTGATGGCTACGGCTCACCCGATTTAAGCGACGGATTTGTCAGCCAACTGACCACAGCGGGCGTGAAGTTCCGCTACTACGATCCCCGCCCTTTGATCTTTGGCATGCGCACCAACTTATTCCGCCGTATGCACCGCAAAATCGTGGTGGTCGATGGCCTCGTGGCGTTTGTCGGGGGTATTAACTATTCCGCCGAACAAATGAGTGATTATGGTCCTGAAGCTAAGCAGGATTACTCGGTCAAAGTCGAAGGGCCGGTGGTGGATGATATTTATCACTATGTTATTTCCAACCTACCCGACCACGATGTTAAGCGCCGCTGGTGGCGGCGTCATCGTAATCCCGCCCAGGAAAACCTGACGCCGGGTGAAGCTCAAGCCTTGTTCGTCTGGCGCGACAACAACCAACATCGCGATGACATTGAACGCTACTACTTGAAAATGCTCAGCAAAGCGAAGCGTGAAGTGATTATTGCCAACGCCTATTTTTTCCCGGGATATCGTCTGCTGCATGCCATGCGCAAGGCGTCACAACGTGGCGTTTCGGTAAAACTGATTGTGCAGGGCGAACCGGATATGCCGATTGTCAAAGTTGGCGCTCGCCTGCTGTACAACTACCTGGTGCGCTCAGGCGTGAAAATTTATGAATATCAGCGCCGTCCGCTGCACGGCAAAGTTGCGCTGATGGATGACCACTGGGCAACCGTCGGTTCCAGCAATCTTGACCCGCTGAGTTTGTCCCTCAACCTGGAAGCCAATCTGATTATTCATGACCGTGATTTTAACGCTACGTTGCGGGCAAATCTGCACGGTTTGATGACCAAAGATTGCAAACCGGTTGATGAGTCGATGCTCCCCAAACGTACCTGGTGGAATCTGGGTAAAAGCGTGTTGGCGTTCCACTTTTTGCGCCACTTCCCGGCGATGGTTGGCTGGCTACCCGCACATACGCCAAAACTTGCGCAAGTGATGCCGCCAGCACAGCCACAACTCGAAACCCAGGACCAGGTTGAGACCGATAATCCCGGAGTGAAATATTAATGTCGCACTCGCACCCAAAATGGCGCAAAGCAAAGAAAGTCCTCACCTGGCTGTTTTTTATTGCCGTCATCGCGCTGCTGGTGGTGTATGCAACCAAAGTCGACTGGCAGGAAGTTTGGCAAGTCATTCGTAATTACAACCGCATAGCGCTGTTTAGTGCGGTGGGCTTGGTCATTCTGAGTTACCTGCTTTACGGCTGCTACGACCTTTTGGCGCGGTCGTATTGCGGACATAAATTAGCCAAACGACAAGTGATGTTGGTGTCGTTCATCTGCTATGCCTTCAACCTCACCCTCAGTACTTGGGTGGGTGGCATTGGCATGCGCTATCGTCTTTATTCACGCCTTGGCCTACCCAACGCCACCATCACACGCATCTTCTCGTTAAGTATTTCAACTAACTGGCTGGGTTACATTTTGCTGGCGGGGGTTCTCTTTACTGTTGGCGTGGTGCAGTTACCGGCTCACTGGTACATCAACCAGACAACGCTGCGCATTTTAGGGGGCGTGCTGCTGGTGATTATTGCGGTTTATCTGTGGTTTTGTGCCTTTGCAAAGCATCGCCATCTGACGATAAAAGGCCAACGTCTGGTGTTACCGTCGTTTAAATTTGCCCTGATACAGATGGCGATTTCAAGTGCCAACTGGATGACGATGGGTGCGATTATCTGGCTGTTATTGGGCCAGGAGATTCATTACTTCTTCGTTTTAGGTGTGCTTTTGGTGAGCAGTATTGCTGGCGTCATTATGCATATCCCTGCGGGGATTGGCGTACTGGAAGCGGTATTTATCGCATTACTGGCAGGCGAGCATGCCACGAATGGGACGATTATTGCGGCACTTCTGGCCTATCGAATGCTCTACTTTATTGCCCCACTGCTGCTGGCGATTGTTTGCTATTTATGGCTGGAGAGTCGGGCGAAGAAGATGCGGGTGAAAAACGAGAAGAAGCTTCAGGAAAACTCGTGAGGTTTAAGGTGGATGTCGCTTGCGCTAATCCACCTGACTTCTTTATGTATATAAGCAAGAAGCAGCAAGATTAACGGCGGTTGCCGAAAATACGCAGCAGCATAAGGAACAGGTTGATGAAGTCGAGATACAGCGTTAGCGCACCAAGAATGGAATACTTACGCATGGTTTGCGTATCACGGGTATCAATTTGTTCGCCAATGTTTTTCAGCTTCTGTGTGTCGTAGGCCGTCAGCCCGACAAACACGATAACGCCGATATAAGTTACCGCCCACATCAGAGCCGTGCTTTTCAGCCACAGGTTCACCAGTGAAGCCAACACGATACCAATCAGCGCCATAAACAGCATATTGCCAAAACCGCTCAGGTCGCGCTTGGTGGTGTAGCCATACAGGCTCATGGCACCGAACATCCCGCCTGAAACCACAAACGTACTGGCGATGGATGAATAGGTGTAGACGATAAAAATGCTGGAAAGCGTCAAGCCAGTGAGTGCCGAGTACAGCATAAATAAGCTGGTGGCCATACCCGCGCTGAGCTTTTGCACCATGCCGGAGAGCACAAACACCAACCCCAACTGCACGATGATCAACCCAAAGAAGGTGATTTTGCTGGAAAAGACAAACTCCATCACCTCGGGCGTATTCGCAGCATACCAGGCGACAAATGCCGTCAGTAACAAGCCGCAGGTCATCCAGCCATAAACTTGCGCCATATAGGCCTGCAAACCAGTACGTGTCTGCTGGACAATAGTGTCATTTGAGCGTGGGAATCGATCCATGATGCTTCCTTAAGTTAAATGCGTTGACCGAATTTCAGGCTTGAAAACCTGTACCTTAAGATTAACACAACTGCGGGAAGGTGCCTGTTACCAGCGTTTGGCCGCTTGTTTATCAGAATCGCGAGCATCTACCCAGCGATCGCCATCAGCCGTGGCTTCGCGCTTCCAGAACGGGGCGCGTGTTTTCAGATAATCCATAATGAATTGTGCGGATTCGAACGCAGAACTGCGATGCGCGCCGGTCACACCCACGAAGACAATTTCATCCCCTGGCCACAATTCACCGATGCGGTGAATCACGCTTACCCGTTGTAGCGGCCAGCGTTCGCGCGCTTGCTCGATAATTTCTGCCAGCGCTTTTTCTGTCATTCCTGGATAATGCTCGAGTGTTAACGCACTGACGCTATCGCCAAGATTGTGATTGCGCACTTTGCCCGTAAACGTCACCACCGCACCGTCTTCATCGCACTGTGCGAGCCACTGGTATTCATCGCCGACGTTAAAATTCTCGTGGCTGACACGAATTCGCGTGTTTTCCATTTTAACCTCCCGTGACCGGAGGGAAGAAAGCCACTTCGTCACCGTCACTAAGCGGATGGTCGAAATTAACCAGCGTTTGATTCACCGCCGCCAGCAGTTTGCCGGACTCCAGCGCCAACGCCCAACGGTCGCTTTTCGCCGCCAGATTTTGGCGCAGTTGCTCTACATCGTTAAAACTCGCGTCCAGTTGCAGGTTGTCGCAATCAACCAACTCACGCACCTGGGCAAAAAACAATACGTTAATCATGGCTTTCCACCTTGCTTTCTACTTTAAAGTCGCCAGATTTACCGCCGCTTTTCGCCAGCAGACGAACAGGGCCTATCACCATATCTTTCTGCACCGCTTTGCACATGTCGTAGATGGTTAACGCCGCAACCGACGCCGCGGTCAGCGCTTCCATTTCAACACCAGTTTTACCGGTCAGACGGCAGACAGATTCGATACGCACACGATTATGTTCAGGCTCAGCGGCTAAATTCACTTCGACTTTGCTGAGCATCAACGGGTGGCAAAGCGGAATCAAATCCCAGGTGCGTTTAGCCGCCTGGATCCCGGCGATTCGCGCGGTGGCAAACACGTCACCTTTGTGATGACTGCCTTCAATAATCATCGCCAGCGTTTCAGCTTCCATGGTGATAAA
Source organism: Buttiauxella sp. (assembly GCF_035271705.1). Taxonomy (GTDB): domain Bacteria; phylum Pseudomonadota; class Gammaproteobacteria; order Enterobacterales; family Enterobacteriaceae; genus Buttiauxella. The sequence continues at coordinate 43,225 of NZ_DATERI010000077.1, read as the reverse complement.
CGCTTCGGCACGCGCTTCACGCACAGTTTCTGCTTTGGCGGAGACATCGACCATGTGCGCTTCGCCAGCGGCATTAATATGAGTTAGTTGCGACATAATTTATTTCTTGAGGTGTGGATGGAAATTACACGGGCGCACACGGGCATCAAGCTGTGGCTGGATGATATTTTCCCACGCGGTATGACACGCTTTGGTCGAACCCGGCATGGCGAAAATCAGTGTGCGGTTTGCGACACCTGCCAGGGCGCGAGATTGCAGCGTCGAGGTGCCTATCTCCTCAAAAGAGAGCATGCGGAAGACTTCACCAAAACCTTCAATTTCCCGGTCAAACAACGGCAACAACGCTTCAGGGGACTGGTCGCCCTCGGTAAAACCGGTACCGCCGTTAATGAGCACCACCTGCACTTCGTCATCAGCAATCCATTGGGAAACCTGAGCGCGTATTGCGTAGCGGTTTTCTTTCACAATCGCTTTGGCAACCACTTTGTGTCCCGCGTCAATGGCGGCTTCACGCAGATAATGCCCTGAAGTATCGTCGTCTTCACCACGACGGCTTGAAACAGTCAGAATGGCGATATGCACCGGGATAAATTCGCTGCTCGTCTGGCTCATTGTTATGTTCCCTTTTAACTGGGTATTGGGTTTACCCGCCGATATAAGACAGGTTCTGGGTGATCCCGGTCTCACCTTCATGCAGGAAATGGGTCTGTTTTTTGTGCGTCAACGCTTCGGCAATACGTGCTTCAAGCTCGTTGATTTGCCCGTCATCCGCCAGCAAGTCACGTAGTGAAATACCCTGGTCGCCAAACAAACACAGATGCAGATTACCTACCGACGAAACGCGCAGACGGTTACAACTGGCACAAAAGTCTTTTTCATACGGCATGATAAGGCCGATTTCACCCTGATAATCTGGGTGGCAAAAGACTTGTGCCGGGCCATCACTGCGGCTACGAAGCTGGTGAATCCAACCGCGAGCCAGTAACTGGTCGCGAATGGTTTTCCCTGAAATGTGGTGTTTGCGGAACACGTCTCCACCGTCGCCGGTTTCCATCAATTCGATGAAGCGCAACTGGATTGGACGCGGTTTGATCCACGCAAGGAAGGTATCGAGCTCGTGGTGGTTTATGCCACGCATCAGCACAGTATTGACTTTGACGCGTTCAAATCCAGCGGAGAACGCAGCGTCAATACCGTCCATCACCTGACGGAATTTATCCTGCCCGGTAATCGCGTGAAACTGTCGAGCGTCGAGGCTATCAACGCTGACATTCACCGCGGTCAGTCCGGCATCACGCCATTGCTGGATGTCGCGTGCAAGACGATAACCGTTGGTGGTCACGGCAATCTGGCGGATCCCTGGGTTTTCACGCACCGCAGCGATGATGTCGGTGAAGTCTTTTCGTAAAGAGGGTTCGCCACCCGTCAGGCGGACTTTTTCAGTACCGAGGGCGGCAAAGGCGCGCGTCACGCGGCGAATTTCATCGACGTTGAGGAAACTTTTATTGGCGACACCGTGAGGTTTGTAGCCATCCGGCAGACAATAGTTGCAACGAAAATTGCAAACGTCGGTAATAGACAGACGCAGGTAAAAAAACTGACGAGCGTATGCGTCGGTAAGTTGAGTAGCCATGTACACCTTCCAAATATGGGAGATGCAGGCATTTCTTTCTGCACCCTGGTGACTCAAGGTCACGGCCAAAGCACCGTATCTTTCGACTTAGGTCCAGAGGCTTAGTGTGTGTTATATCCGTCATCATTCAAACCGCAGGGGTGTTGGCTGCGTTCGCTCACCCCGGTCACTTACTTTAGTCAGTTCCAGGGAATTCACCCCCTTGCCGCCTACCTGCAACGTGAATGCTAACGACTATGGCGATAGTAGCGCGTGATGAAGTTATTCGCTATAGCAGCTTTCGCTATATAATTAAACACATAACGAACTAATCGTTCAATTTCACAACACACTACCCGATAAGTGAACATTTGCATTGATATACATCATTAACCTCCGAGCCTGAATCGTATTTTGAGATCTTTTACGCTACCTTATTTCGATAGTGGGTGATAAGGAATAGTTATGCGTAATCGTACGCTTACGGATTTGGACCGAGTGGTTGCTCTCGGCGGTGGACATGGTCTGGGAAGGGTTATGTCATCCCTCTCCTCTTTAGGTTCACGTTTAACCGGTATTGTGACTACCACTGATAATGGGGGTTCTACGGGGCGAATTCGACGCTCTGAAGGCGGCATTGCCTGGGGCGATATGCGCAACTGTTTAAATCAGTTAATTACTGAGCAGAGCGTGGCTTCAGCGATGTTTGAGTATCGTTTTAGTGGCAATGGCGAACTTTCTGGGCATAACCTTGGAAACCTGATGTTAAAGGCATTAGACCACCTGAGCGTGCGGCCTCTGGAAGCCATTAATCTCATTCGTAACTTGCTCAAAGTGGATGCATTTCTGATTCCGATGTCCGAACAACCCGTGGATTTGATGGCGACGGATGCGGACGGTAATTGTATTTACGGTGAAGTGAATATTGATAAGCTTTCTTCGCCGCCGCAGGAGCTGTCGTTATTCCCGAAAGCTCATGCCACACGCGAAGCAGTACAGGCGATTGCCGAAGCCGATTTGATTCTGATTGGCCCTGGAAGTTTCTATACCAGCCTGATGCCGTTACTGTTGCTCGAAGATATGGATCAGGCACTGCGCCGCACCCCTGCCCCCGTGGTGTTTATCGGTAATCTGGGAAAAGAGTTAAGCACTGCCGCCGCCAGCCTGTCCCTTGGGCAAACGCTGGACATCATGGAGCAACGTGTCGGTAAGCGCATCATTGATGCCGTGGTGGTTGGCCCGCAGGTGGATGTGACTGAAATCACTGACCGTGTCGTGATTCAGGAGCCTCTCGAAGCGTGCGATATTCGTTATCGTCATGACCGGCATTTGCTGCGCCAGGCGCTGGAAAAAGCGCTTCAGCAGTTGGGGTAAGAAAACACTTTCTTTTGATTCACCGTCACGGGCAAAAAGGGTGGATGAGGCTATCGCTTATCCACCTACCACTGCTTTCATTTACGACGCCGCGATAAATAACTGCCGTAGATGATGCAGTTGGTCACGCAACTGCGCAGCTTCTTCAAATTCCAAATTCTGTGCGTGCTCAAGCATCTTCCCTTCCAACTGATGAATTTTCTGTTGCAGGGCTTTAGGCGTCAGAAGAATTTCATCATCTTCAATCACGCTGCGAGCTTTGCTCTTCATTCGGCCTTTGGTTTTTGCCATCCCTTCACCCAGTTGAAGGACGTCCACAACCTTTTTGTTCAAGCCTTGCGGCGTAATGCCATTTTCTTCGTTATAAAGCTGCTGTTTCTCACGGCGACGCTCCGTTTCACTAATCGCCTTCGCCATGGAGGCTGTGATTTTGTCACCATACAGAATGGCTTTACCGTTGATGTTACGTGCCGCACGGCCAATTGTCTGAATGAGTGAACGCTCGGAGCGCAGGAAACCTTCTTTATCGGCATCCAGAATCGCCACCAGCGACACTTCAGGCATATCCAACCCCTCACGTAGCAAGTTGATACCCACCAACACGTCGAACTCGCCAAGGCGCAAATCACGGATGATTTCCATACGCTCAACGGTATCAATGTCTGAGTGCAGATAACGCACCCGCTCACCATGCTCTTCCAGATACTCCGTTAAATCCTCGGCCATACGCTTAGTCAGCGTAGTGACTAGAACACGTTCGTTGATTACAACGCGTTTGCGGATCTCAGACAGCAGGTCGTCAACCTGAGTCCCAACAGGACGCACTTCGATAATAGGGTCCAGCAAACCGGTTGGCCTGACGACCTGATCGACAACATCGCCGCCCGACTTTTCTAACTCGTAATTGCTCGGCGTAGCGGACACATAGATGGTTTGTGGGGCCAGCGCTTCAAACTCTTCAAATCTCAGTGGGCGGTTATCCAGCGCCGATGGCAGACGGAATCCATACTCCACCAATGTTTCTTTGCGCGCCCGGTCACCTTTGTACATGCCGCCGATTTGCGGAATAGTCACGTGGGACTCATCAACCACTAACAGGCCATCTGCTGGCAGATAATCGAAAAGTGTTGGCGGTGGCTCGCCTGGACCACGGCCCGACAGGAAGCGCGAATAGTTTTCTACTCCAGAGCAATAACCCAATTCGTTCATCATCTCTAAATCGAACTGAGTCCGTTGCGACAGGCGTTGCTCTTCAAGCAGTTTGTTGTTCGCCAGCAAGACCTTTTTGCGGTCTGCCAGTTCAACCTTAATCTCTTCCATGGCTTGCACGATACGTTCACGCGGCGTGACGTAATGCGATTTTGGATAAACGGTGAAGCGTTGAATCACCTGGTCTATTTGCCCCGTCAGCGGGTCAAACAACGAAAGCCGCTCCACTTCCTCGTCAAACAACTCCACACGTAACGCCAAATCGTCCGACTCAGCCGGGAAGATGTCGATGACTTCTCCGCGCACACGGAAGGTCGCGCGCTGGAAAGCCTGGTCATTACGGGTGTATTGCAATTCGGTCAAACGGCGCAAAATTGAACGCTGATCGATGATCATCCCTTTGGTGAGATGCAGCATCATTTTCAGGTAGAGGTCAGGGTCACCCAGGCCGTATATCGCCGACACCGAAGCCACCACAATCACATCACGCCTTTCCAGTAATGCTTTGGTGGCTGACAGACGCATCTGTTCAATGTGTTCATTAACCGAGGAGTCTTTTTCGATAAAGGTATCAGAACTCGGGACGTAGGCTTCGGGCTGGTAATAATCGTAGTAAGAGACAAAGAACTCGACCGCGTTATCCGGAAAGAACTCTTTCATCTCGCCATACAATTGTGCCGCGAGAGTTTTGTTCGGGGCCAGCACCATAGTGGGACGTTGCAAATCAGCAATCACATTGGCCACGGTGAAGGTCTTACCTGAGCCCGTCACCCCCAAAAGTGTTTGATGGGCAAGCCCGTCTTGTAACCCCTCTTCAAGGCGGCGTATGGCTTCGGGCTGATCGCCAGAAGGTTTGAATGCTGAATTTAATTTGAACGCTTTACTCATGAAGAGGCTACCTGATGGAGAAACGAGCGGGCCGGAGGATAATTTTACTCGGCACAGGAAATTTTGCCAGAAAAAGATACTGGATGAAAAACCAGTTCCTTGCACCAAAGTTGATGATATTGCCCCTCTGCGCTGGCTGGTTTGCAGGAAAAAATAACCACTCTCAGATATTTCAGCTACCCAAAATGGTTATCCCCAGATTTTTTTACCTTTTAACATTTGTCAAGCAGTGTCACAAAAGCGTAAGGAACATCTATGACACTTTCATTGCAGTGATTGATTTTATTCAACCTGTTAATTTTAAACAGTTATTTTATAAAGTCTGGTTTCACGCCAATTCATGCGCAGCCCGCGCCAGTGCTCGCTTATCACAAGTTTTCTAACTCTAATGCACAAGGTTATCCACAGGAATAGTGGATAACTGCTCTCAGCCCTTTTGCAGCGCAGACCGCAAAAAACCATAAAATCCCTATGCCAACCTCTAAAAATATTTTTCGGTTTTATTTTTAGTCCTTTTTTACCTGGCTAGGATCCACAATTTCTAATGATCCTGTTCACGTATTGCGCATTATCCTGGAGCAACTCTATGGCTTTGCACCAAACGCACCTGTGAGCAGGCACTGACAAAGTGCATTCGGTTTTTCGCGTGGTAGACGGCGAAGGTTTCTTCAACCTTTTTCATGAGTCTTTTCTCAAAGTTGCAATGTTCCGCCGCGCAAGAAGGTTAATGGCAAGGGAATTGCACTGTTTTACTCACTTAAGTCGAAACACTGCACGTTGTTAACCCTGTCTGAAGGAGAATATCGATGTTGAGTCTGCGAGCTGTTAATCAGTTTTATGGTGAAAGCCATATTCTGTGGAATTTAGATCTTGAACTGACTCCAGGCGAATGCACCTGTGTGCTGGGTGCACCTGGTATGGGTAAAACAACGCTGGTTAACTGCATCACCGGTTACCTGCCTGTGCAAAGTGGCAGCATGACCTGGCTTGAGGCTGGGCACCCACCACAAGATTTGCTGGCCCAACCTATTGAAGGTAGAGCGGCACTGGGGATGAGCTATGTCGCCCAGGACAGACGTATTTTTTCCCAACTGAGCGTTGAAGAAAACCTGCAAATTGCTCTATTAGCCGCCCGTGTACGACAGTCACGCCCGATCCCATCCATGATCTATGAACTGTTCCCTGAACTCTATAGCTTGCGCCACGTGCGCGGCGGCGAACTGTCAGGTGATCTTCAACAGCAACTGGCATTAGCAAGGGCGCTGGTGACCGAGCCGAAATTGTTGATTCTGGATGAACCCACTTTTGGCAGCGGCCAGCGATTTATTAATGATCTCGGCAATATCATTCGGCGGCTAAGCCGCGACTTTGGACTGACTATTCTGCTGGTTGAGCAACGGTTGTCGTTTATTCGTCGTGTGGCAGACCGTTTCTGTTTGCTGCACCGTGGACGTAACGTCGCTCAGGGTAACGTCGAACTGCTGGACGACAAGTTAGTAGCCAGTTGGATTGACCCATGATGGTGTGCCAACCGACGGCAAGAAGGGTAAACCCGTCTTTGCCGTCACAACTGCCCGAGCTCCAGCAGATCAGGCATCACTTCTACCAATACCGCACCAGGGATAACGTCTTTGATGGCTGACACGACGGCCTGCTTTGCATCTTGCGCTTCACAAATGAAATTCAGCGCAATGCGCCCGTTAACGCCCCGCCAACCAGTGCGTCATCGCAGCCCTACGCACCTAGCGCTTCTACCCATGGTTTTTTTTCTGGCAATGTAAAAATCATCGACAAAAATTTGCGGGTTATGCCGAAAGCAGCGAAATATCCAGATGGTGACCGAGGAGCGTTTCCTCGTTAAGTTGCGGGCAAAACGGTATTTCACCCAGCATCGGGGCGTTTAAAACCTCACGCAACGTCGCAATGTATTCTGCGTGGCGCTTCCCGGTAGGTTGAACATCGTTAGCAATCCAACCCACCAGATGCAGCCCTGCGTTTTGCACCGCATGTGCCGTCAACATGGCATGATTAATACAACCCAGTTTCACCCCAACAACCAGAATGACGGGCAACTGCTCCTGGATAACCCAATCGGCAAAGGTGGCCGTCTGTGAAAGGGGCGTAAACCAACCTCCTGCCCCTTCAACCTGCAACCAGTCAGCCCGTGAAGCAAGCGCCTCAAGACCCGCTGAGATTGTTGATAACTCAATAGGCCGTTTTTCAGCCGCACTGACAATATGCGGCGAAGTCGGTTCCAGAAAGGCAAAAGGATTGACCTGTTCGTAGTCCAATTTGACGCTGCTATTACGCTGCAACGCCTGCGCATCGCTGTTGCGGATCCCTGCTGGCGTCATTTCGCTGCCAGAAGCGACCGGCTTATAACCTGCGGTGCGGTAACCCGCGTCAGTGGCGGCTTGCAGCAGTGCACAACTGGCGACTGTTTTACCCACTTCGGTATCAGTTCCGGTCACAAACCATCTTTTAATCACGTTCTATTACTCCACAAACGAGCTGCCAGGTTAGGGGGAATTGCCCCTCTTTTTGCGGCCAGGCGAGGCTTAATTTTTGCAATTGCTGGCGAGTCATTAGTGACGCTTTGCGTCCATCATGCAGATGCGTTGCGCCAATGCCTTTGAGCGAGTGCATGGCACTCATAACACTTGCGTAAGACTGAGTAATCTCATGGACTTGCAAGGAACAGCGCCAGCCTGCGCAAGCATCCTTAATCTGCTCAAAGGTGAGAAATTGATTCGCATGAGAGCGTTCATCTACCGCCTGCCACGCAGTATGAAGTTCACTTAATGAACTCGCCGCAAGCGTAGTAAATGCCACGCATCCTCCTGGGCGGGTGATGCGATAAAGCTCACTCAAACCGTCACGTAATGCGTTGCACCACTGCACCGCCAGATTGCTCCAGGCTAAATCAACTTGCCCATCGGGTAGTGCAATGGCCTCGATGTCACCTTCGAGATAACAGTCTGCCGACCCAAGCTGGGCCGCATAATTGAGCATGGCGGGCGAGAGATCCAGCGCCGTCACATGGCAGCCTTTGTTGCGCCAGGCGCGGCTGTACCAGCCGGTGCCACATCCGGCATCCAGCATGGTGGCGATGTGTCGGCTTGCGAGCATGTCGCCAAGCAATTCACCGCTGGTGCGCTGGAGTTCGGCATGGCTGTCATAGGTGGTGGCCGCGCGTCCAAATGCCGCAGCGACGGCTGCTTTGTTAACGAGTTGCGTCATTTAGCGCCTCCAGAAGCCTGTCGATATCCTCACGGGTATGGCTGGCGGTCAGTGTGACACGCAGCCGCGCTGTCCCTTGTGGCACAGTGGGCGGACGAATGGCCGTCAGCCAAAATCCGCGCTCGCGCATGGTTGCAGCAAGGTTCAACGCCGCCTGATTTTCGCCCACAATCAGAGGCTGAATAGCGGATTGTGAGGCCATCAATTTCAACGGTAACGCTTCGGCCCCAGCGCGGAAGTGGGCGATATTGGCCTGCAATTGCGCGCGCCTTGCATCATCACGACGAATCACTCGCAGCGCTGCCGTTAACGCACTGGCCTGGGCCGGTGGCATTGCCGTGCTGTAAATGAGATGTCGGGCAAATTGCAGCAAATAATCCGCTAGCGACTCACTGCACAGCACCGCCGCACCACTGGCACCAAATGCTTTCCCGAAGGTCACGACCAGCAAATCGGGCTTAATCTGTTGCTGGTCACAACTCCCCCGCCCTTCTTGCCCGATAACCCCGATGCCATGAGCATCGTCGACCATCAACAACGCCCCGCAGTCCAGGCTAGCCTGAGCGATTTCAGCCAACGGTGCGGCATCGCCATCCATGCTGAAGACGCCTTCGGTGAAGGCCAGTTGTAGACCACCATCATTGGGTTGCGCCAGCAACATTTGCAGCGACTGCACATCATTATGCGCAAAACGCCGCAACTGCGCCGGGCTATGCATGGCGGCTTCCAGAAGCGAGGCGTGGCTGAGTTTATCGGCAACGATTCGATCAGCTTTTTCAGTTAGCGCGGCAATGAGCGCCTGATTGGCCGCAAAACCTGAAATAAACAGCAGTGCGCGTGGGTAGCCGAGCCAGTCCGCAAGTTGCTGTTCAAATTGTTGATGCGCCTGGTGATAGCCCGTGACATGCCCGGAGCCACCACTGCCGACACCGTAACTCTCGGCCCCTTGCTGCCAGGCTTGAATCACCTCCGCATGGTGGCTCATTCCCAGGTAGTCATTACTGGAAAAATTCAGGTAACGGGTTTCGTTTTGTACAAGGTAGCGCCCGCTACCTTGTTGATTCACCTGACGGATGCGGAAACTGTCGTTCGCACGTCGTTGCTCAAGCGCGCGGTCGATGCGTTGCTGCCAACTCATATTGCCGCCGCGTTGTAGTAATTCTCCGTATCCGCGCCGAGCAATTGCTCGGCCAGTTGTTGTTGCTGTTCGTTATCACCCGCGTGAGTGGTGGTTTGCTGCGGGTTAAGCCCCAACTTGCGGAACAGTTGCAGATCTTTGTCTTCTTCCGGATTGGGTGTGGTAAGCAGTTTGCAGCCGTAGAAAATAGAGTTGGCCCCCGCCATGAAACACATGGCCTGAGTTTGCTCGCTCATCTGTTCACGCCCGGCAGAAAGGCGCACGAACGACCCTGGCATCATGATGCGTGCCACGGCGATGGTGCGGATAAAATCAAACGCATCGACGTCTTCATTATCTGCCATCGGGGTACCTTTCACCTTCACCAACATATTGATTGGCACGCTTTCTGGCGGCGTCGGTAGATTGGCGAGTTGCAGTAACAATCCAGCGCGATCGGTTACGGTTTCGCCCAAGCCAACGATGCCACCGGAGCAGACTTTAATTCCGGCACCGCGCACTTTGTCGAGGGTGTCGAGGCGCTCCTGATAGGTGCGCGTGGTAATAATATTGCCGTAAAATTCTGGGGAGGTATCGAGGTTATGGTTGTAATAATCAAGGCCAGCCTCCGCGAGGCGCTGTGCTTGTGCGCCGGTTAGCGTGCCAAGCGTCATACAGGTTTCCAGGCCCATTTCGCGCACGCCTTGTACCATTTGCTCAAGATACGGCATGTCACGGTCGTTAGGGTTTTTCCAGGCAGCCCCCATACAGAAACGCGTAGAACCCGCGTTCAGCGCTTTACGCGCCGAGTCCAGAACTTGCTCAACTTCCATCAGGCGTTCGGATGTCAGACCGGTTTTGTATCGCGCACTTTGTGGGCAATATTTGCAGTCTTCCGGGCATGCACCCGTTTTAATCGACAGCAAAGTACTGACCTGCACATGACGAGGATCGAAGTGCTGACGGTGAACTTGTTGCGCCTCAAACATCAGTTCGAGGAAGGGTTTCTCAAATAAAGCAGTGACCTGCGACATTGACCAGCGTGCATGGTGAGCCATTGGGCGTCTCCAAAAAGGGTGTTGTTAGCCGTTGATTGACGTTATACTTGTAAACCTAAATCTTTTTTAAATGGTTTACAAGTCACCCTATGACCCCTGCTGATTTAGCGTTCGACCAACAACATATCTGGCACCCGTACACTTCCATGACCCAACCGTTACCGGTTTATCCGGTGGTGGCGGCAACGGGCTGCGAACTGCAACTTGCTGATGGTAAAGCCCTTGTTGATGGGATGTCATCCTGGTGGGCGGCGATTCATGGCTACAATCACCCACGCCTGAATCAGGCGATGAAAGACCAGATTGAAAGGATGTCGCATGTGATGTTTGGCGGTATCACGCACCCGCCAGCGGTTGCGCTGTGCCGTAAACTGGTCGCCATGACGCCGGAAAATCTTGAGTGCGTTTTCCTTGCCGACTCCGGCTCTGTTGCCGTTGAAGTGGCGATGAAAATGGCATTGCAGTACTGGCATGCCAAAGGCGACCCACGCCAGAAGTTTCTCACCTTCCGTCACGGTTATCATGGCGATACCTTTGGTGCGATGTCAGTTTGCGATCCCGATAATTCGATGCACAGTTTGTGGCAGGGTTACCTCCCTGAACACCTGTTTGCGCCTGCGCCGAAGTGCCGCTTTGACGATGAATGGGATGAAATGGACATTGTGCCTTTCGCACGTTTAATGGCCGCGCACCGTCATGAAATCGCCGCCGTTATCCTTGAGCCGATTGTTCAGGGTGCAGGCGGAATGCGTTTTTATCATCCGGAATGGCTCAAGCGTATTCGTCGCATGTGCGACCGCGAAGGGATTTTGCTGATTGCCGATGAGATAGCCACCGGCTTTGGCCGCACCGGAAAATTGTTTGCCTGTGAACATGCGGGTATTTCACCGGATATTTTGTGCCTGGGCAAAGCGCTGACTGGCGGCACCATGACACTCTCCGCCACGCTGACCACCCGCCTGGTGGCAGAAACCATCAGCAATGGCGAAGCCGGATGCTTTATGCATGGTCCGACGTTTATGGGTAATCCGTTAGCCTGTGCGGTGGCAGCCGAAAGCCTCGCCTTGCTTGAATCAGGCCAGTGGCAGCAACAAGTGAAGGCTCTGGAACAGCAGTTGTTGGCGGGGCTTAAACCTTTGCAGGATTGCGAACACGTCGCTGATGTACGCGTGCTTGGAGCCATTGGCGTCGTTGAAACGCATCATGCGGTCGATATGGCGGCCCTTCAGGCGTTCTTTGTCGAACAAGGGGTGTGGATTCGGCCTTTCGGGCGTCTGATTTACCTGATGCCGCCTTACGTCATCACGCCCGAGCAGTTAGCAAAACTGATCAAAGCCGTGGCGAGTGCGGTGGAAAATCCGGCGTTTTTCAAAAGCTGACCACCAGCAAGCCGCTCGCGGATGCACTACACTTCGAGGATCTTTTCACGCTCTTAAGGGAGATTCAGATGAAAATCCTCATGGTGTTAACCTCGCACAATCAACTGGGCAATACTGGCAAACCCACAGGATTTTGGCTGGAGGAGTTTGCCGCGCCCTATTATGTTTTTCGCGATGCAGGTCTGAATATCACTCTCGCCTCGCCAAAAGGCGGGCAACCGCCACTTGATCCCAAAAGCGATGAACCCGACGCACAAACCGATGACACTCGCCGTTTCCGTAGTGATGATGCCGCCCAAAAACTGTTAGCCAATACCGAAAAACTTGAAAACGTCCGCGTCGTCGATTTTGACGCGGTGTTCTATCCCGGCGGGCACGGACCATTGTGGGATTTGGCAGAAGATAAACACTCGATCAAATTGCTTGAGCAGTTTTGGGCAGCAGGCAAGCCCGTTGCTGCGGTATGCCATGCTCCTGGGGTTTTGCGCCACGTGACAAAACCTGATGGCTCACCGCTGGTTAAAGGTAAACGGGTGACGGGGTTTACCAATAGTGAAGAAGAGGGTGTTGGCTTAACCGCAATCGTGCCATTCCTGGTGGAGGATGAACTGAAAAAAGCCGGCGGGTTATTCGAGCGCACTGATGATTGGGGCGAGTATGCGGTGGTCGATGGGCATCTGGTGACCGGGCAAAACCCCGCGTCGTCAACAATTGCTGCCGAAGAACTGTTGAAATTACTCAATCTCTAACTATCAGGAGCGGCTATGAAACTGATAAGCCAGGATTTCAAAGATGGGGATAAACTCCCCTGGCGCCAGGTGTTTAATGGAATGGGCTACGAAGGCGATAACATTTCCCCTCATCTAGCATGGGACGATGTCCCCTCAGGGGCCAAAAGTTTTGTCGTAACCAGTTACGATCCTGACGCACCAACGGGTTCAGGCTGGTGGCATTGGGTGGTAATAAATCTCCCGGCTGATACCCGTGTTTTACCACAAGGTGCAGGCTCAGGGATTGCTGAACTGCCAGAACCTGCGATACAAACCTTGACCGATTTCGGTAAACCCGGTTACGGCGGTGCGGCACCACCGAAAGGGGAATCACACCGCTACATCTTCACCGTTTACGCTTTAGATGTTGAAAACCTGGATGTGGGAGAGAGCGCTTCTGGCGCAATGGTCGGTTTTAATGTCCATTTTCACTCATTAGCCAGTGCTTCTATCACCGCAATGTTCAATTAATCCCATCTTTATGAAGCCGATTTGCACAATCGGCTTCCTGTTTTGCTCAACTTAGTATAAAAAAGCAGGCTTTCAGACCCCCTTTTAAAATTGCACTGCAAGGAGCAACCCTTGAACACATTCTCTGTTTCTCGTCGGGCAGCCGTGATCGCTTTTGCTGTGGCGCTATCAGCCTGTAGTTCTACACCACCAGATGAACTCCCTTCTTCGCAAGTGGCACCTGGTACTCAATCTCGTCCAGTTTTATCGTCCGATGAAGCGCAGAACTTTGTTCAGGCGCGCTATTTCGCCTCTAAGAATAAAGATGAAGCGCCATGGACTCCGTCCTCTATTCAGCTTCCGCAGCAGCCTGACTATGTTGTCGGTGCCGCTGGTGGCGCAGGTGTGACACACACCTCTATTCAGGCAGCCGTTGATGCCGCCATGATAAAACACAGCAACAACCGCCTGTACATCGCTATTCAACCAGGCGAATACCCTGGCACCGTTTATATCCCGGGGGGTTCAGGTAGCGTGACGTTATACGGCACGACAGACAATGCCAGCGATGTAAAAATCATCATGCCACTGGACTCTGAAATCGACGTAAACACCTGGCGTCGTGCGGTAAATACCGCGGGCAGATATATGCCGGGTAAACCTGCGTGGTACATGTTTGATAGCTGCCAGAGCAAGCGTAGCGCGACCGTCGGTATCATGTGTTCTGCCGCTGTCTGGTCACAGAACAATGGCTTGCAGATGCAAAACCTGACAATCGCTAACACTTTGGGTGACAGCGTTGATGCCGGTAACCATCAGGCCGTCGCTCTGCGTTCCGATGGCGACAAAGTTCAGCTAAACAATGTTCACCTGCTGGGCCGTCAGAACACCTTCTTCGTCACCAACAGCGATATACAAAACCGCCTGTTGACTGACCGCCAACCGCGCACGTTAGTCACGAAAAGCTACATCGAAGGTGATGTGGATGTGGTTGCTGGCCGTGGTGCAGTGGTGTTTGATAATACCGAGTTCCACCTGGTAAACAGCCGTACAAAAGAAGGCACTGTGTTTGCACCTGCAACATTGCCAAACATTTATTACGGTTTCCTGGTCACCAACAGCCGCTTCACTGCTGCCGCCGATAGCGTCGCACAACTGGGCCGCGCCTGGGATGTGGAAGCGACTGAAAACGGTTATGCCGCAGGCCAGACTTCAAACGGCCAGGTGGTTATCCGTGATAGCGTGATTAATGAAGGTTTCAACATGGCAAAACCGTGGGGCGATGCCGTGGGATCTAAACGTCCGTTTACCGGCAATATCGGTGTGAAAAGCGAAAAAGGTGACATCCAGCGCGATCTGAATGACGCTAACGCAAACCGCTTGTGGGAATTCAACAACCGTGGCGTAGGTAGCCAGGTCGTTACCCAATAAAATAAGCGTGTTGTTTAAAAGAAAAAACCTCGCAATCGCGAGGTTTTTTTATCACATAATCAAAAAATTAGTGGGCATTAACCACCACCCACATCGGCCCTTGCCCTACAGCATAACGGCCTTTTTCTTCTAGTAAACCTTGCTCTCCGATGATTTGATAAACCGCGATATGGTGCGATTTCTGCCCTGCGGCAATCAAATATTTACCCGAGTGATCAACGTTGAAACCGCGTGGTTGCGTTTCGGTCGGCTGATAACCTTCTACCGCTAGCACGCTGCCATCTTCAGAGACGCTGAATACCGTGATAATGCTGGCGGTACGGTCACAGGTATACAGGTGGAGACCATCAGGTGTGATGTGAATATCTGCCGCCCAACGGGTGTCAGAGAAGCCTGGCGGCATGATATCCAGCGTTTGCACGCATTCAATTTTGCCGTAGGTATTTTTCAGCTCCCACACATCAACAGACCCGTTCAGTTCGTTAACGCAATAACCGTATTGTTGATTCGGGTGGAACACCATATGGCGCGGGCCAGCCCCTTCAACGGTGGTCACTTCTGCAGGAGTTTGCGCGACCAGATGGCCGTCGTCAGACAGGATAAACTGGCAGATGCGATCTTGCTTCAGCGCAGGAACCCACAAAGTGCGGTTGTCCGGAGAAATATTGGCAGAGTGGCAACCTTCTAAACCTTCAACAACATCAACCACGTCACCTGGTAAGCCATCGTTACCCAGGCTCACAACGCTGACGCTGCCTGCATTGTAAGAGGCGCTGAACAGGAAACGGCCTTGATGGTCGGTAGAAATGTGCGTTGGGCTGCCCGGAATGGCTGTCGCACCCGCTTCGGTGAGCATGCCATCATCAGGTGCAATGCGATAAGCAATCACACGAAATTCAGGGCGTACACCTACGTACAGATAACGTTTGTCGGGGCTGATGACCATCGGTTGAACCTGCCCTGCAACATCCACCACCTGCACCAGGGTTAACTCGCCGCTGGCGTTAAGTTGCCAAACGTGGATTTGCTCGCTTTCTGGGCTGGCGGTATAGACTGTTTGTTTCATGAATTCTCTCTCCTCCCAACATCTTGAGTAATAGTCACAAGGGTAGTGCGTTTTGCCGCTTCGTGTTGTCCTTTTGAACAACGCCGCAAGCGGTGTACACCCGTCATACTTCAAGTTGCAGGTGCGTTGTCTGCGTTCAGTCACCCGAATCACTTACTCGAGTAAGCTCATCGGGATTCCTTCACTTGCTGCCTTCCTTCAACTCGAAGTCTCTTGGGTGTAACATCTGCACAGGCCTTATGATTCTAAATTTGACTGGAACCCTAAATGACTTTTCGCGTAATCGCCCTTGATCTCGACGGCACCTTACTCACGCCGCAAAAAACTATTCTTCCTGAATCAATGACAGCTTTACAGCGTGCACGTGAAGCAGGCTTTAAAGTTGTCATTGTGACGGGTCGTCATCACGTTGCCATCCATCCTTTTTATCAGGCACTGGCCCTGGATACACCTGCAATTTGCTGTAATGGGACTTATTTGTATGATTATCATGCTAAAAAGGTTCTTTCATCCGATCCATTACACCCTCAGCAAGCTAGCCAGTTGATTGACTTGCTGGATACCCATAACATTCATGGGTTGATGTATGTCGATGACGTGATGCTGTATCAGGAAACAACAGGTCATGTTTTGCGTACTGAGAATTGGGCTAAATCGTTACCAGAAGCACAGCGCCCGGTGTTCCGCCATGTGAATTCATTACGTGAAGCAGTGCAAGAAGTGGACGCCATCTGGAAATTTGCTCTTACGGATGAAGATACCGTGAAATTGCAGAATTTCACCCAAGTTGTGGAAAATGAGCTTGGCTTGTCTTGTGAGTGGTCATGGCATGATCAGGTCGATGTGGCTCAACGCGGCAACAGCAAAGGCAATCGTTTAGCGCAATGGGTTGAGTCACAAGGCTTATCAATGAGCCAGGTCATTGCCTTTGGGGATAACTTTAACGACCTGAGTATGCTGGAAAGTGCAGGCCTGGGTGTCGCGATGGGCAATGCCGACGAGGCGATTAAAGCGCGTGCAGATTTGGTGATTGGAACCAATCTGGAAACCGGTATTGCAGAAACGATTTATAAGCATTTGATTTAGCTTCGTGAAGGGTGGTGGATGGCCCTTGCGCTTATCCACCCAACAAAATCACGCGCTAATCGACACGCTTTTGATTTGTGCGTACAGCCACTGGCCTGGTTTTATCATTAGCTCGTCCCTTGCCCACGGGCTAATCCGCGCCCACAGTTTCCTTGACCCTACTTCCAGTTGGACTTCTACCTGCCCTTCATCGTCGTAACATTGGGCGACTTTCGCCCGCAGCACGTTACGAATACTGCTATTGACCGGCGGCTGGAGCACCAACGAAACGTCTGATGCCTGAATGCGAATGCGTAACGAGGCCTGCAACGGGCTATCCAGTTTATTGACCCACAGATGCTGGTCGCCAAGTGCTAACGCAGTCATCGCATAATGCGGGTGATGCTCCATCACCGTCACTTTCAGCACACTGCTTTGCTGCTCTTTGGGCAACCACGGATGCATCACGCTGCTGCCCCACACCTCTTCCAGATTGCCAAAAGCTTTTACCGAGCCCGCATCAAGCACCAGCACTTTATCTGCCAAATGCAGGATCTCTTCCAGCGAGTGGCTGACATACAACATGGGGATATTGATTTCCCGCGCCAGGCGTTGCAGATACGGCAGCAGTTCTCGTTTACGTGGGATATCCAGCGAGGCCAGCGGCTCATCGAGCAGCAGCAATTCTGGCGAGGTTAACAACGCGCGGCCAATCGCCACACGCTGCTTTTCGCCACCGGACAAACTCCATGGGAATCGGTCCAGTAGCGGTTCAATCCCCAGCAGCGCAACCAGTTTATCGAACTGCCCGGCTGCACTTCTCGGCATGCCATATTTCAGATTTCCACGCACACGGTAGTGCGGGAACAGGCGCGCATCCTGGAAGACATAACCAATGCGACGTTTTTCCGGGGCCAGGAAACGCTTGTTTTCTGCATCACTTAGCACGCGATCATTAAGTACAATTCGGCCTTGCTGTGGATGAGTCAGACCACTGATCGCGTTAATTAGCGAGGTTTTACCCGCACCTGAGACGCCAAATACAGCGGTAATCCCCTTCCCTGGTAAGGTTTCGTTTATCTCAAGACGCAGGTCACCCAGCGTCTGAACAAAATTGAGCTCCAGCATCAGAGTGCCCCTATCCGCTTACGGCTCTGTCGCGCTAACCATTCCGCTACCAGCAATGACGCCAGTGCCAAAACAATCGAAATCACACATAAACGCGCTGCGGCATTTTCGCCACCCGGGGTTTGAATCAGTGTGTACATGGCCGAAGGAATAGTGCGTGTTTCACCAGGAATATTCGAAACGAAAGTGATAGTGGCACCGAACTCACCCAGCGAGCGAGCAAATGCCAGCACGGTTCCGGCAATGATGCCCGGCAACGTCAACGGTAAGGTAATGGTGCAAAACACACGCCAGCGGCCAGCACCGAGTGTGCGAGCAGCCTGTTCAAGTTTCATATCCACGCTTTCCAGTGCAAGGCGAATCGCTCGTACCATCAGCGGGAAAGACATCACCGCCGCAGCAAGCACTGCTCCGCGCCAACTGAAGGCGAATGTGATACCTAATACGTCGTAAATCCAGGCGCCAATCACACCGCGTCGCCCCATCGCAATCAGCAATAAGTAACCGACTACCACAGGCGGGAGCACTAATGGAAGATGGATAATACTGTCGAGCAACGCTTTACCAGGGAACCGGCAACGCACCAATACCCAAGCGAAGAAGATCCCAAATGGGAGACTAAATAACACCGCAAGGGTTGAGACTTTCAGGCTCAGCAGTACCGCCTGCCATTCGGGATCAGTCAATATCATTCTTATTTCGTCGTAAATCCATAACGTTGGAATATGGCAGCCGCTTCTGGCCCTTTCAGATACGTGTAAAAGGCGCTAACTGTTGGGGTGTCGCGGCCTTTAACAATGGCAATCGGGTATTCCACTTTCTGATGAGAATCCTCAGGGAAAGTACCGACAACTTTCACGCCTTTGCTCGCAACCGCGTCTGAGCCATACACAATGCCGAGCGGTGCTTCATCACGTTCCACCAGCAGCAGCGCGCCACGGACATCTTCTGCCGGAGCAAGTTTTGCCGATAGCGTATCCCAGGCACCTAATTTTTGCAGTGCTTCTTTCGCGTAAATACCCGCAGGAACGTGGTCTGGATCACCCACTGCAAGACGGCCGTCTTTTAGCAGTGAGTCCCAGTGGGTTTTTGCGTTAATCGCAACATCGCCAATTTTGCTGGTAATAGGTGCGACAACCACCAGGCTGTTGCCGAGCAGTGTTTCACGGGTGTCGGTTTTAATCGCGTCTTTGCTCACGGCATAATCCATCCATTTCTGATCTGCAGAAATGAATAAATCGGCCGGAGCACCCGCTTCAATTTGGCGCGCAAGCGTTGAAGATGAAGCAAACGAAGCCGCGATTTCGACAGTTTTGCCTTTCTGATATTGCGTCGCAATATCCTGCATCGCGTTAGACAACGATGCTGCGGCAAATACCGTAATTTTGCTGTTATCGGCGAATGCTTGCCCGGCCAGAGTGATGCTCAATGCCGCGCCTAATGCCAGACGTACCCACTGCTTAGCCATGTGTTACTCCACTGAGTTTCGTTATGTACTACACAATATAACGGTACTAAGACAGAATTTACATAACTTATCGGCAGGACGAACGGAAAGTTTATCCTCCGAGCACCTTCAAGCGGTGATGGCTACAGCAAGAATATCGTCGCGAGACCCAGGAAGATAAAGAACCCCCCAGTGTCGGTGATGGCGGTGATCATCACGCTCGGTCTTGCGCACGCTGTTGGGTGCTGTACTTTGGAGTGACAGACATCTGGCCATTTACCCCCGTGATTGTGGGCGATTACCCGGCCTACAATAGCAGGTTGTAAGGTGGATGAGCTGTACGGTTCATCCACCCTTTCCACCCGTTATTCGGTGCGAGCGACCGCATCGCGCGAAGCATGCTCGCGCTCGTGACCCGTTAATTCACTCAGTTGCCCCTGGCGCATTTCCAGTAACCGGTCAGCATGAATAAAGTAGTGGTCATCATGGCTAATGGCAAAAATGGTTTTACCCATTTGCTGCATCAACGGTAACAGCAACTGATAAAACTCGCGACGGAAATGCGGGTCCTGGTCGGCGGCCCATTCATCAAGCAAAATGATGTCGCGTTCTTCTGCCAGTGCCAGCAACAACGCCACACGTTTACGCTGCCCTTTTGAGAGTTTCAGATTCAGGATGGTGCCGTTTTCCAGCTCGAGTTTTTCGCTCATTTTCAGGCGTTCAAGCCAGCTTGAAACTAATTCTGCATTGGCTTGCACACCTTGTGGCCCCAGCAGACGGTCAAACAACCAAACATCGGTAAACACCGCGGAAAACAGCTTGCGATAGTCGTCCTGATGACTGGCCTCAATTTTTTTGCCATCCAGATAAATTGCGCCGGATACCGGCTGATAAAGCCCGGTCAGCAACATCGCCAATGTCGATTTACCGCTGCCGTTTCCACCAATCAGGAACAGCAGTTCACCCCGTTCAATTTTGAGATTGAGCGGCCCAACGGAGAAGGTGTTATCGGCATACTGGAACACCACATCACGCATCTCAAGAGTTTGCCAACGAGCAGGTTCAAGGCTTCGCGGGAAGTCGGCCTCGTAGGGCGCGAGCTGGAATTTATTCAGTTTGTTGAATGCCACCTGGGCTGTCAGCAACGTTGGCAGCGCGCCAATGGCCGACAGCATCGGAGTGCGCAGGAACAGCAGCGTCAGGGAAAAGGTGGCCGCGACATTGGTATCAGACCAACCGAGGCTATTTGCCATCCAGAACACCAGGCCGATGGCACCCAGCATCATGATATTCGACCAGTTTACCGCGCTCAAATGGTAGGTATCAGCACGAATAATATGGCGACGGTAGTCGCTGGCATGGGGAACATAAGTCTCTTCATAGACGCGCTCCGCACGTTCACGGTTTAGCGCTAATTCCTTGCGGCCTTCAATGACGGTCTGGTAATCGTTGTACAACTGGTCTTCAATTTCACGCAGTTGCGCCAGATGTTTGTACACACGCGCCACCAGCACATAGCCGCCATAAATGGTTACCGCGACCCAGATTGCCGTCACTCCGAGCATTTGTGGCGACAGCCACGCCAGATAAGCCGCTGAACCCAGGGTCAAAATAATGCCTTGTACCAGCTCAGGTAAACGCACAAAGGCTATCGTAATGTTGCGGACATCGCTGGTTAAACCGGCTAACAGTGCGGCACTGCCCAGTTTTTCGATACGTTCGACATGTGTGTCCATCAGGCGCTTAATAAACTCGCTACGCAGACGATAGACGAAGTGGTGTCCGAGTGTAGTGAGTGCCAGCTGTGAGCCGAGCGTCACCACCATTAACAGCAGTAACAGGCCAAGAAATTCGGGTAATACCGAAAGAGAAATATCCGGCGTTTCAATCAGTCGCAGATTGATAAAGGCAATTAAGCCGATACCTAACACTGCACTGAGTAGGCTGAGTGCCATCACCATCAAGAAAGGCCAACGATACTGCTGGTAAACCACACGCAAAAGTTCCATCACTCAAGACCCGAAAAACGAAAACAGCGAGCAGTTTAAACGGCTCGCCTTCAACAGCAAGAATAATTCTTATTTTTATTCGCTTTATCTGGTATGACGAAAAGTGAGGTTGTAACGATACTCGCCAGTGTTGGGATGATGAGCGGGTTTGAGGGGTAAAATACCGTGGTAAAACAAGCGTGACGGCCCACCCCACACCACCACGTCACCGTGTTCGAGCATCACTCTTTTCAGCTCAGAGTTGCGTTTAAGGCCGCCGAACTGAAACACCGCAGGCAACCCCAGCGATACCGAAACAATCGGTTGTTGCAGGTTGAGCTCGTCTTTATCCTGGTGAAGCGACAGTTTTGCGCCCACGGCATAGCGGTTAATGAGACAGGCATCGGGCGTAAACCTGGCGTATCCCGCCGCCGTCGATGCGGCATCTGACAATGTCCTGAAAAGATCCGGCATTGCGGGCCAGGGTTGCGAGGTTAATGGATCCATCGGCGAGTAGAGATAACCGTGTTTATCGGTCGTCCAACCGACTTCACCACAGTTAGTCATTGCCACCGACATGGTGTAGCCGCCTGGGGTGACCATCTGGCGGAAAGGTGAAACAGCAGCGAGTGCCGATATTTGCGCGATCAGTCGCTGCGCGTCGGCACAGGCAAAGCGACGTAGGATCACCGCCCCTTCTGCCAACGGCTCCTGCCAGGGCGTTTCATCGGCAAATAAATCGAGCATCACTCCTCCTGCTGTTCGGCTTCAATCTCAAGCAGTTGCCGCTTACGTTCAACGCCCCAACGGTAGCCCGAAAGCGCGCCGTCGTTACGCACCACGCGGTGACAGGGAATAATCACCGCCAGCTTGTTTGCAGCACATGCCCCTGCCACGGCACGAACGGCCTGCGGTTTGCCAATACGCTGCGCAATATCGCGATAGCTGGCAGTTTGCCCGACGGGGATATCGCGCAACGCTTGCCACACTTGCTGCTGGAAGGCCGTTCCCTGGATATCGAGCGGCAGGGAAAAATGTTGCATCGGGTGTTCAATCACATTCACGACTTGTGCCACTCGCTCCGCGAATTGTGCGTCGCCTGCCGTTAATGACGAATGCGGGAATAGCGTTTCCAGCTCAGCGACCAATGCTTGTGCATCACCCCCCAATAGTATGGCGCAAATACCGCGTTCGCTCTGGGCGACCAAAAATGTCCCCAGCCGACAAGAGCCCGTCACAAACGCAATGACGGTGCGTTCCCCGCCCTGCCGATATTGCTTAGCCGTCATGCCTAATACGGCGTCGGCTTGTTGATAATAGTTGCTGCCCGATTGATAACCGGCCTCAAAAACAGCCCGCGTAACAGGCTCACCTTGGGTGAGTTGTTCGCGCAGGCGTTTTGCCCGTAGTGCTTTTTGAAAAGCATGAGGCGTTAGACCGGTGACTTGCTTGAATAACCGATGAAAATGAAACGGGCTCATGGCGACACGGGTGGCAATTTCAGCCAGCGCGATGGGCTCATTACGGGTCTCGAGGATGCGACAGGCCAGAGTAATGCGGTCAATTCGTTGCTGCTCTGGGGTTAGTTTATCTGGCTGGCAGCGTTTGCATGGGCGATAACCGGCGTTTATAGCTTGATCAACGTTTTCAAAAAATACGACATTTTTGCGTAACGCGTGGCGTGCGCTGCAAGATGGACGGCAGAAAATGCCGGTGGTTTTAACGGCAAAAATAAACTGCCCATCAGCGCGGCTATCACGGGTTTCCACAGCCTGCCAGCGAGCGTCATTCGCTGCGTTGTCAAAAATCGCTTTCATGACTGGCTCCTTTAGTTTTGCTGTCACCCTGTCACTTTGACAGCGTTACCGCCGAGGGAAACCCGTAATCTTGCTTTCTAATATCCTAAATACTGTTATTCACTTAACAGGAAAGCTTTAAACTGCGGCGACATCCACGTCGTGAAATTATCGCCTTCTTTAGTGATCAAATAGACCGCCAGCCCCTCTTTTTCTGCGACCTGTTTCGCTTTTTCGGTGCCAAGAACCATCAGCCCCGTATCCCAACCGTCTGCTTCCATAGCTGTCGTTGAAATCACTGTCGCGGAAACTAATTTGTGTTGAATGGGTTGCCCGGTTTGCGGGTCGATCACGTGCGAAAGGCGTTTACCCTCGAGTTCGTAATAATTGCGATAGCTACCTGAGGTACTGATACCGTGGCCGTTGAGATCAACCACCGCCTGTACAGCATTTTCACGATCAGTCGGCTTCTGAATCGCTACGCGCCAGGCTTTACCTTCGGCATTGATGCCGCGCGTCACAACAGCCCCGCCAACGGAAACCAAATAACGGTTGATGCCGTTTTTTTCCATCAAACGTGCCAGGTGATCAGCGGCATAACCCTCACCCATTGTTGAGAGATCAACATACAAACCGGGAAGATCCTTTTGTAACCATTGCTTCCCTGGCTGGTTTATCACCGTTAAATGATGTAACCCGGTTAATGCTTTCGCGGCATCAATTTGCGCCTGATTGGGTGTTTTGACCGGTTGTTTATCTGGGCCAAATCCCCACAGATTTACCAGCGGCCCAACGGTAATGTCCATCGAACCCTCTGTTTTCGCGCCAATACGCAACGCCATGGTGACAATATCACTCATCGCTTCATCAATGGCGTAAGGCTCAGTCGTGCGAGCCTGGTTAAAGCGCGATAACGCAGAATCTGTTTTATAGGTCGACATCAGGCGATCGTCGCCGTCTAGCTGCGCCTGAATTTTTTCACGCAGTTCAGCCTGCCGTGCATTGTCGACA
Organism: Buttiauxella sp.; assembly: GCF_035271705.1. Classification (GTDB taxonomy): domain Bacteria; phylum Pseudomonadota; class Gammaproteobacteria; order Enterobacterales; family Enterobacteriaceae; genus Buttiauxella. Next base: position 19,196 of record NZ_DATERI010000077.1, on the reverse strand, counting down.
CCCGCGATACTTGCACGCCAGTAAGTGCCCATGGTTTTGCCTTCCAGCACCATGCCGGCATTGCCTTTCGCCGTTGGGTTATCACAGCCAGCCAATGCACCCACAACGATGGCAAACAGGCCATTGCGTAATAATCGTAAATCCATTGTTTCTCTCTCCTGTTTGAGCGCAAAAGGGTACACCAACTGAAAATGAATTGGGTTAAAAGTGCATGCAGGTTGAGACGCCAGACGTAAAAAAGGCGCCCTAAGGCGCCCTTTATTGCTAATCCTGCGAAGGCAGAAATTAGAACTGGTAAACCAGACCAACACCTACGATGTCATCAGTACCGATGCCAGCGTCGCGGGTAAATTCGTTTTCGTCCAGCAGGTTGATTTTGTAATCAACATAGGTGGACATGTTTTTGTTGAAGTAGTAAGTCGCACCGATTTCAACATATTTCAACAGGTCCTGGTCGCCGTAACCGTCAAGGTCACTACCTTTAGACTGCAGGTAAGCGATGGAAGGACGCAGACCGAAATCGAACTGGTATTGACCTACAACTTCAAAGTTCTGTGCTTTGTTTGCAAAGCCCAGGTCGCCTGCGCGAGTGGCGTTGTAAGTTTGGGTGTACTGAGTAGCCAGGTATACGTTGTTAGCGTCATATTTCAGACCACCAGTGTAAGTTTCAGCGCGATCGCCTTCACCTAACCACAGGCCGTTGTTCTGCTCAGAAGTACGTTTAGAGCTAGAGATAGCCGAACCAATGCTGAAGCCTTCGCCCAGATCATAAGTCAGGGAACCACCGAAGCCGTCACCGTTTTGTTTCAGAGGGCCACGACCATTCTGGGTGGAACCTTCACCATCAACGCTGCCGTTTTTAGCTTGATATTGCAGAGCAAAGTTCAGGCCATCAACCATACCGAAGAAGTCAGAGTTACGGTAAGTTGCTACACCGTTAGCACGGGATTGCAGGAAGTTATCAGAACCGTAAGTGTCGCCGCCAAATTCTGGCAGAACGTCAGTCCATGAAGTGACATCGTAAACTACGCCGTAGTTACGACCGTAATCGAAAGAACCATAATCACCAAAACGAAGACCAGCGAAAGCAAGACGAGTCCAAGACTGATTAGCGCTACCTTCAGTGTTGTTTGCCAGGACGTTGTATTCCCACTGGCCGTAACCGGTCAGTTGGTCATTAATCTGAGTTTCGCCTTTGACACCGATACGGAAGTAGGTCTGGTCGCCGTCTGCACCTTTGTCGTCAGAAAAGTAATGTAAGCCAACTGCTTTACCGTACAAATCCAATTTGTTGCCGTCTTTGTTATAAATTTCGGCCGCATGAGCGGTGCCTGCTACCAGCAATGCTGGAACCAGGATGGCCAGTGCTTTAACTTTCATGTTATCAACCCTCTGTTATATGCCTTTTTATATGCCACTGCTTACTGATTAAATTGCTAATCAGTCGGCGAAGCTATTGTCCGAAACTAATACAGATTAATCCAACTCGAATATGCTACTAAAACACTATAGATGTTTCATTTATCCACATAGCTGTTTCAAAATGTAAATTTCAGGGAACTTTTTTAAGCACAAAAAGACAATGTTATAAGCACTAATTATCAAAAAAATTAAAATACAACCACAAATCAATAAGATAACCAATAAATACATCAGGAGCACTGAATGTTAAAACATAGGGGTGATTTATATATAAAATACATCTCGCTATCATCATTAACTTTATTTATTACCGTCATTCAGCTTTGAATGTCTGTTTTACCCCTATTTTGGACCGGATGCTTGCATCCGGTTTTTTTTACTCTTCTTTACGTAGCTTTAATCATTTTGTGCTACGCCCCTCAAAAAGTAATGACTATTAAGAAATTCCTCATTTTTCGCGTTGAAATCATACAAACGAAGCGGGAACTTTCTAAAAAAATAATCCAAATAAACAATGGCTTCAGAAAATACAGTGGTACGGTCTAAATCTTCTCGTCCAAATACACCCCACTTTTTTGCTTGAGGCACCCTCCATTTAACGCTGCAATTTTGGCTAATTATCAATAACCTGGAAATGTGGCAATTTCGAATTATACTCGTTGAGTTTTAACAGACAGACGATGACGACAACGTCGGTTGCAGGTATTCTTAGCCAGGGCGTGTTAGTTTTTTGCTAACAGCTTTTGACGCCTGCCTGCTAGCCTGGCAGAGCAGTGGATATTTTTAAGTGGCGAATGCTCGCCGGGTTGCGCGCTAACAATGAGTCAGTCAGACAGTATGATCCCTAATAAATTTTCGCTTATCCCCGGCAACATCACACGCTTCTTCCTGCTATTGATCGTCGTACTACTGGTGGCCATGGGTGTCATGGTGCAAAGTGCTGTTAACAGCTGGCTGAAAGATAAGAGCTATCAGATAGTCGATATCACTCATGCGCTGCATAAACGGGTGGATGTATTCCGTTACGCGACCTGGCAAATTTATGACAACATTGCGGTCTCAACTTCCCCTGCTAGTGACGGTCTGCAAGAAACCCGCCTACGCCAGGATGTTTACTATTTAGATAAGCCGCGCAGTAAAACTGAAGCGTTGATTTTTGGCTCCCACGACAGCTCTACGCTCGATACGACACAACGTATCTCAACTTACCTCGATACGTTATGGGGTGCCGAACCTAGCCCCTGGTCGATGTACTATTTAAACGGCCAGGATAACAGCTTGATTCTGGTCTCAACGCTGCCACTAAAAGATCTCTCCACTGGCCTTAAAGAAACGGGTGTCAGTTCCATCGTTGATTCCCGCCGTGCTGAAATGCTCCAGCAGGCAAACGCACTGGATGAACGTGAGAGCTTTTCTCTGTTGCGCACGCTGGCCTGGCAGAATGGTCATTACTTCACACTGCGTACCACCTTCAACCAGCCAGGCCATCTGGCCACTGTCGTGGCGTTTGATTTACCCATAAATGATTTGATTCCGCCAACCATGCCGTTGGAAAGCTTCCGTCTGGAAAATAACGATGCGCAGAAGCCGATTAATAACGCAGAGAAAGATGGCCCGGATAGCGTAACCATCAATTTTAATGGGACGAAAATTGACATAACCTCCCCGCTTGCAACCACTAATCTGCGTGTGGTGTGGCAAGTGTCGCTCGGCACCTTGCTGATGGATGTTTTACAGAACATTCTATTCCCGCTGCTGTTCAATATTGGTCTGCTGGCGCTGGCGCTATTCGGTTTCACCACTTTCCGCCAACATACGGCGCGCCCTGCCGAAGTTCAAAGTGGCAATGCCGAACTACAAATCTTACGTGCATTAAATGAAGAGATTGTCGCGCAGTTGCCCCTTGGCCTGTTGGTACATGATCTGGACTCGAACCGTACTGTTATTAGCAATAAAATTGCCGACCACTTGCTACCACACCTGAACCTGCAGAACATTATTGCGATGGCCGATCAGCATCAGGGGGTTATTCAAGCGACTATCAATAACGAACTGTATGAAATACGCCAGTTCCGTAGCCAGATTGCTCCGCACACGCAGATCTTTGTCATTCGTGATCAAGACCGTGAAATTCTGGTCAATAAAAAGCTCAAACAAGCCCAACGCCTGTATGAAAAAAATCAGCATGGACGGATCTCTTTCATGCAGAATATTGGCGAAGCCCTTCAGCGTCCGGTGAAGAATATTGCCGAACACGCGAGCACACTGAATACGCCTGAGGCACACGGAATAGCCAATGAAGCGCAAAGCATCGTACGTCTGGTGGATGAGATGCAGTTGCTCAATATGCTGGAGTCCGATACATGGAAAACCAATGCAACGCAGTTCGCCATTCAGCCATTAATTGATGAGGTCGCGCTGGAAATGCTGCCGATTATCAAGCGCAAAGGTTTACAACTGCTTATCAACAACCAGCTAGCAGCAGATGAAGAGCGCCACGGCGACCGGGAAGCACTGCGTAAAGTTCTACAATTGTTGCTGCATTATTCCGTCACCACGACCCAAATGGGTAAAATCACTCTCGATATCACAGAAGAAGAAGCTGGCCCTGACCGTTTGTTATTCCGCATTCTGGATACTGGCGAAGGGATTAGCAGCGGCGAAGTCGACAATCTCCACTTCCCATTCCTCAATGAAACCCGTGAAGATCGTTACGGGCAAGCTAACGGACTCACTTTCTATTTATGCGATCAACTGTCACGCAAATTGGGCGGGCATTTGAATATCAAAACTCGAGAGGACATTGGTACCCGCTACAATCTGCACATCAAGATGACTGCAGAGCCCCAGCCTGAAGAGCAAGAAGAGAAATTGCTTGATGATGTGGTCGCGATGATTGATATCACTTCCAATGAAGTGCGAAATATCGTCACGCGCCTGTTAGAAAACTGGGGAGCACAGTGCATCACCCCGGATGAAAGATTGGCAAGTCAAGAGTTTGATATCTTCCTGACAGATAATCCGTCTAATCTTACATCTTCTGGATTGCTTTTAAGCGATGATGAGAACGGAATGCGTAAGCTTGGCCCTGGTCAGTTCCGGGTTAATTTTAATATCAGTAATGCTATGCAAGATGCCGTGCTACAACTGATAGAGGAACAACTCGCACAGGAGAGCATTTCTGAGTCACCGTTAGGCGGCGATGAAAATGCGCAGCTTCATGCCAGCGGTTATTACTCTCTGTTTGTTGACACAGTACCGGAAGATGTTAGGAGATTGTATACTGAATCTGCGGCGCACGATTTCGTCGCGTTAGCGCAGACAGCTCACCGCTTGAAAGGGGTGTTTGCAATGCTCAACTTGGTACCCGGCAAGCAGTTATGTGAAACATTAGAGCATCACATTCGTGAAAGTGATGCTGCCAACATACAAAAATATGCCAGCAACATTGACGGTTACGTCAAGAGTTTGCTGTAGCAAGGTAGCCTATTACATGAACAGTATGAACGTAATTATTGCCGACGACCATCCGATTGTCCTGTTCGGCATTCGTAAATCTCTCGAGCAGATCGAGTGGGTGAATGTTGTTGGTGAGTTTGAAGATTCCACAGCACTTATCAATAATTTACCAAAACTTGATGCCCATGTTTTGATTACCGACCTCTCCATGCCTGGAGATAAATACGGTGATGGCATTACGCTTATCAAATACATCAAGCGTCACTTCCCTAACATCTCCATCATCGTGCTGACGATGAACAACAACCCCGCTATTTTGAGCGCGGTATTAGAACTGGATATCGAAGGGATTGTACTGAAGCAAGGTGCGCCAACCGACTTACCAAAAGCACTGGCCGCATTGCAGAAAGGCAAAAAATTTACCCCAGAGAGCGTGACTCGTCTGCTGGAAAAAATCAGTGCTGGTGGTTATGGCGACAAGCGTTTGTCTCCAAAAGAGAGCGAAGTTCTGCGTCTGTTCGCAGAAGGCTTCCTGGTCACCGAAATCGCACGCAAACTGAACCGCAGCATCAAAACTATCAGTAGCCAGAAAAAATCAGCAATGATGAAACTGGGTGTGGAAAATGACATCGCCCTACTGAACTACCTCTCATCAGTTAGCCTGTCTGCGACTGATGATTAAATAAGTGTCGGATGTCGCGCTGCGACATCCGACATTTTTATCTGCCACTACGAACTCTTGCGGCGTAAAGATCGACGGTCGATTTGAGTACATCCAGTGTCATCGGTTTCGACAGGCAGCTATCCATCCCCGACTCAAGACAACGTTGTTTCTCTTCGGCCAGTGCATTGGCTGTCACACCCACCACTGGCAGCGTCAAACCAAGCTGACGAATACGTTGTGTCAGGCGATAACCATCCATATTCGGCATGTTGACGTCACTGAGCACGATATCAATGTGATTTTTACTCAGCACGTTCAGTGCATCGATACCATCATTCGCCGTTTTACACTGATAACCCAATGATCCCAACTGATCTGCCAGCAAACGCCGGTTGATAGGATGATCATCGACGACGAGGATCATCATGTCATCATTGCATTCCTGGTTGTCGGAAGGCGCAGGTAAGTCAGAGTCAACACCTGCCTGGTTAACCGTCACGCTGTAAATACGCCCCAATAACAGCAGCAAATCATGCGGTGCGGCAAGGCTATGGACCCAGCAACCCGGGGAAACTTCAACAGGAATACCGATATGACGGCGACAGAAAATAATCGCCGCGCGCCCTTCCCAGGCTTTTTCCAGTTCATCATCGGTGATTAAAATATCGTCGCTATCCGGCTTTTGGCCCTGATACTGCCGCACGTCAAAGTGGTTTATTGCCAGTATCGACTCGAGGAATTTACTCAGCGATGCATTTCGTACTGCCAGCCAACAACGCTTGTTCACCAACCCTTCAACCTGCGCAGGCTCAGCGTAACTCGCACTGTATAAAGGAATGCGAATCGTAAACTGGCTCCCCATTCCCACTTCGGTATCCACTGAAATATCGCCATCCATCATGCTGATAAGCTTTTCACAGATAGCAAGACCCAGACCCGTACCCTGGAAATTGTGCTGCACACCGGTACCAGCCTGGAAGAAGGGATCAAATAACCGCGTGACTTCTTTGGCAGGAATGCCCACGCCCGTGTCGCGCACGCGCAAAGAGAGATAATCCCCTTCCACGCTGATATGGAGGACAATGCAGCCAATATCCGTAAATTTGATGGCATTACTGAGCAAGTTGGAAATGACTTGCTGCAAGCGCATCGGATCACCTTGTAACGTCAGTGGCACATCAGGTTCGATAAAACAGTACAGTCCCAGTTGTTTGCGCAACACCAGCGGCAAATAGTTCGCGGTAATGTGGCTCATCACTTCACGCGGTGAGAATTCACGCGGCTCAATTTTTAACTGTTCTGATTCGATTTTTGAGAAGTCGAGAATATCGCTGATGATTTTCAGTAACAGGCTGGAAGAGTTGTTCATTGCCGTCACCAGGCGATCGACACCTTTTGGTAACTCTTTAGTTTGCAACAAATCCAGGTTGCCGATAATGCCATACAACGGTGTGCGCAGTTCATGGCTTACCGTCGCAAGGAACATAGATTTTGACTGGCTCGCCTGCTCAGAAGCTTGGGCCATTTCCTGGAGCGATTCTTCCATTTTGACGCGCGCGCTCACATCCACCAGCACACAAATCGCAACGTTTTCATTACGATAACGGGAATGGACAAAACTTATCTGTAGATTGGTTTGGTTACTGGTCAACACATCGACAAAGTTAACCTGCTGGCCACAAATAATTTGTGTTAGCCGCTGCCTGTCTTCATGAGTCAGCATGTTGAGATAATTGTGCGCCAGCTCGTTACTCAGAATATTCGTCCCGTCCTGAGTCCGCAGAATACAGATCCCGACCGGTGCTGAAGCGACAATTTTACGGTTGAACTGCTCGTGTTCTTCCAGGCGCTGAGCGTCATTTTCCGCCGGAATAAATATCCGTTTTTCATACATCCGCGCGAGAGTAAACAGCACCGCACCAACCAGAATATTCAGCAACACCGCGTTTAGGATCAGCATGCGGATACGTTCGAAAACCACATCTACCGGAACTGAATACACCACACTCATTGAGGAAGGTGGCAAATTTTTCTTTAAAATTAATTGCTTAAACCCAGCCCCATAACCAAACCACGAACGTTCCTGAATCCATTTGTCTTCAGGCTGAACCTGCGTATCAGGGCCGGAAAGAGTGATAAGTGGACGACTATTTTCATCCAGAATCGTTACGCCAATCGGCATGGATCCTGGCGAAAGAAAGTTTTCCATGCGGATGGTTTGCTCCACACCCAGTAGTGCCTGTAGGTGGTTAGCCAGATAAACGGGGGTCAACGTATAGAAGTATCCGACACCTGGACGTGTACCTGGGCCAATCCAGTAAATACTGTTGCTGTGTTCATCCTGCGGGGCTTTGCGATATTTCATGATGCGTTCATGCAAGGTTTTCAGCGCTTTTTCACGCTCAACAGGCATCTCTCGCAGGCCGAAATCCGCCATGCACAGATTATCACCACCAATCAAAAAGACCCGGTTGAGGTCATAGGCTGCGGAGAAATTGTCTCGCCAGTAACGTAAAAACCACGCCAGAGATTGCAGCGAAGAACGCCAGGACGCGCTGACAGCTGAGCAGTCAGAGTCCGGGAACAAAGGCCTGAAACTAGGTGGGTCTATTTTGTTATCGTCATTATCCATAACCGGCAATACGCCACTGGTCGCGTTAAGACGATTTTCTGTGATGTACTTGAGCTCTTTTACCACATCAGACGTACGCTGAATGTAACGCTGCGCCTGGTCGAAGCTGATATTAAATTCCTGACGAATCTCTGACTCTTTGTCGTGTAATGCATTCACGATATAGAACACGGAAAAAAGTGCAATCAACAGCCAAAGCAATAAAGCCAGGGCCCGGAACAGGTAGCGGGAGACTTTTAGTGTGGTGCGAAAAGAGACAAGATATTTCAAATTGAGCCTGATCGAGGAAATTGCAAAACTTTGGATGCCGTTAAGGTAGCCGCAAAAATGGCAGCCCGCAACGGCAAACCATTAAGGTTTAAACCCTAAATAATTCAAGTTGCATTGAGGCGGCAAGTGAACGAGTCCCGATGAACTTACTAAAGTAAGTGATTGGGGTGAGCGAACGCCGCCAACAAAGATGCAGCTTGAAGGATGACGGGTTTATCAGAACTTTTCGATAACCTTAAAATGCATCAGCACCAGTGTCATATCAGGTGAGAACAGCTCGTACTCTTCAAAGAAGCGTTTATGTTCGTTGCGCCAGTAAGCCAGGGTGCGATCGCCTTCCCCTTCTGCCAACGCGTGGGCTTCATCCACCTGTTCAAAAGTGGTCATCTCCGTAGTGGTCAGTTCAATCGCGCAGACCGGCTTATTCTTACCATCCACCACCACAAAAATATCGCCAGGCTGTGCAATACCCTCACCATCCAGGTTGGCGCAGGTGGCGGTTTTCACGCCATCAAGTACCAATTTAACCAGCTCATCTGCCTGTCGCTCGGTATCACCGAATGCCCAACGCTCTACATCTTCATACTTTTCAGGAATTGCCATTGAGTTACCTTTATGAGTTAAACCAGGCCTGTACCTGATATTAAAATAAAAAACGCCCAATGCAATGATAGCATCGGGCGTTTGGGCTTATATCAAACAACAAAATTCGGATTACTCGTCCGCTTCGTCGTCCGCTTCATCGGCTGCGTTGTCTTCAACATCAGCTTCTGGTGCGATGTCTTCATCACCTTCAGCGACAGTACCGTCGATAGCATCCAGTTCTTCTTCGTCTACCGGTTCTGCAACACGTTGCAGACCCACCACATTTTCATCATCCGCAGTACGGATAAGGATAACGCCTTGGGTATTACGGCCAACGACACTCACTTCTGAAACGCGAGTACGAACCAGAGTGCCCGCATCGGTAATCATCATAATCTGGTCGGTATCTTCAACTTGTACCGCGCCAATGACGCTGCCGTTACGCTCGGTGACTTTGATGGAGATAACGCCCTGTGTCGCACGCGACTTGGTCGGATACTCATCAGCGGCAGTACGTTTACCGTAACCATTCTGCGTCACAGTCAGGATAGAACCTTCACCGCGTGGAATGATCAGGGAAACGACTTTGTCTTCACCTGCGAGTTTGATACCACGAACACCTGTTGCCGTACGGCCCATGGTACGAACGGCGTCTTCTTTGAAGCGCACCACTTTACCCGCAGCCGAGAACAACATTGCTTCATTGCTACCGTCAGTCAAGTCAACACCAATCAGTTCGTCACCTTCGTTCAGGTTAACGGCGATGATGCCCGCAGAACGTGGACGGCTGAAGTCGGTCAACGCAGTTTTCTTCACGGTGCCGCTCGCGGTCGCCATAAACACGTTAACGCCTTCGGCATACTCACGTACCGGCAAGATGGCAGTAATACGTTCGTTCGGCTCCAACGGCAGCAGGTTCACAATTGGACGGCCACGCGCACCACGGCTCGCTTCCGGTAACTGATAAACCTTCATCCAATACAGACGACCACGGCTGGAGAACAGCAGAATGGTGTCGTGGGTATTGGCAACCAACAGGCGGTCGATGAAATCTTCTTCTTTTATACGTGCTGCAGATTTGCCTTTACCACCACGACGTTGTGCTTCGTAGTCGGTCAGCGGCTGATACTTCACATAGCCCTGATGGGACAGGGTCACAACCACATCTTCGCGGTTGATCAAATCTTCAATGTTGATATCAGAGGTATTCGCTGTAATTTCGGTCCGGCGTTTATCACCAAACTGATCGCGCATGGCAACCAGCTCTTCGGTGATCACTTCCATCAAACGTTCAGCACTGCCCAGAATGTGCAGTAACTCAGCGATCTGCTCCAGCAGTTCTTTGTATTCGTCGAGCAGTTTTTCGTGCTCAAGGCCAGTCAGTTTCTGCAAACGCAGATCCAGAATTGCCTGTGCTTGTTGCTCGGTCAGGAAATATTGACCATCACGAATACCGAACTCTGGCTCCAGCCACTCAGGACGCGCAGCGTTATCACCGGCACGCTCAAGCATCGCGGCAACGTTGCCCAGATCCCATGAACGCGCAATCAGACCTGCTTTCGCTTCTGCCGCATTCGGAGAGTGACGAATCAGCTCGATGATTGGGTCGATGTTAGCCAACGCAATCGCCAACCCTTCAAGGATGTGCGCACGGTCACGCGCTTTACGCAGTTCGAAAATAGTACGACGAGTCACAACTTCACGACGGTGACGCATAAACGCAGAAATAATATCTTTCAGGTTCATGATCTTCGGCTGGCCCTGATGCAGCGCAACCATGTTGATACCGAAGGAAGTCTGAAGTTGGGTCTGGGAATACAAGTTGTTCAGAACCACTTCGCCCACTGCATCGCGTTTGATTTCGATAACAATGCGCATGCCGTCTTTATCTGACTCATCACGCAGGGCACTGATGCCCTCAACGCGCTTGTCTTTCACCAGCTCAGCAATTTTCTCAATCAGGCGAGCTTTGTTCACCTGGTATGGAATTTCATGAACAATGATGGTTTCGCGGCTGGTTTTCGCATCAACTTCGACTTCAGCACGGGCGCGAATGTAAATCTTGCCACGACCGGTGCGGTACGCTTCTTCGATGCCACGACGGCCATTAATGATAGCGGCAGTCGGGAAGTCTGGGCCTGGGATGTGTTCCATCAACCCTTCAACGGTGATGTCTTCGTCTTCAATAAACGCGAGGCAGCCGTTGATAACTTCAGTAATGTTATGAGGTGGGATGTTTGTTGCCATACCCACTGCGATACCGGACGAACCGTTAACCAGCAGGTTAGGTATTTTGGTTGGCATAACATCGGGAATGCGTTCGGTTCCGTCGTAGTTATCGACGAAATCTACCGTGTCTTTTTCGAGATCGGCCATCAGTTCGTGAGCGATTTTCGACATACGGATTTCCGTATAACGCATCGCAGCGGCGGAGTCACCGTCCACAGAACCAAAGTTACCCTGGCCATCTACCAACATGTAACGCAATGAGAATGGCTGCGCCATACGCACGATAGTGTCATAGACAGCGGTATCACCGTGGGGGTGATATTTACCGATTACGTCACCAACAACACGGGCGGATTTTTTGTACGCTTTATTCCAGTCATTGCCCAATACGTTCATGGCGTAAAGTACGCGACGGTGTACCGGCTTCAGTCCATCGCGGACATCTGGCAGTGCGCGGCCGACAATAACCGACATCGCGTAATCCAGATAGGAGCTCTTAAGCTCTTCCTCAATGTTGACCGGTGTAATTTCTCTGGCAAGGTCGCTCATGTATCCGCTATCCCTCTACTGTGTCCCGGATTCAAAGGTCGCAAATTATAACACAATCGCCCTACTGTGGGGAAACCAGAACACGTTCGCCTACAGAGAATTGACTGATATACTCCCGCCACGAAACGAGTAAGGAGTGAGTAGCCCTATGAATGCCGAAAACCAACCGGTGATCCACAACGTCGACCATAATGAAATCGCAAAATTCGAAGCCGTTGCCTCGCGCTGGTGGGATTTAGAAGGCGAATTTAAACCACTGCATCGCATTAACCCGCTGCGTTTGGGTTATATCAACCAGCGTGCTGGTGGGTTGTTCGGTAAAACGGTGCTTGATGTCGGCTGTGGTGGCGGTATTTTGGCAGAAAGTATGGCTCGCGAAGGCGCTACAGTGACCGGGCTCGATATGGGTTTCGAGCCGCTACAAGTCGCTAAACTTCATGCGCTGGAAAGCGGCATTCAGGTGGATTACGTTCAGGAAACCGTTGAACAACACGCTGAAAAACATGCCGGTCAGTATGACGTCGTCACCTGTATGGAAATGCTGGAGCATGTGCCTGACCCGAAATCGGTGGTTAGAGCCTGCGCAAAATTAGTGAAACCCGGCGGTCATGTCTTTTTCTCCACGCTTAACCGTAATGGCAAATCGTGGCTGATGGCCGTAGTCGGTGCGGAGTACATTCTACGCATGGTGCCAAAAGGCACGCATGACATTAAGAAGTTTATCAAACCCGCAGAATTACTTTCCTGGGTTGATGAGACTCAGTTGCGTGAGCGCCACATGACGGGCCTGCATTTCAACCCGCTGACTAACACGTTCAAACTCGCCCCAGGTGTTGATGTTAACTACATGTTGCACACTGAGAGTTAACTAAACAGCTTTTCATAAAATAAAACTGTATACCCTAAATCATTCGAGTTGTGGGTAGGCGGCAAGAGAGCTTATCCCCAGGAGCTTCCTAAAGTCAGTGACTGGGGTCAGAGAGTGCTGCCCCCCCCACAGCTTGAAGTATGACGGGTATAAATTGCGCGGTATCAAACCGCGCGATTATCGATGACGTTTAAGAAATCAGCACCCGATAAAAAATATCATTTTTTTTGCATCCCATTGACAATTGTCACAAGCCTTACGTGACGTGGACTTAGAGAATTTGGGTTGTCACAACCTCAATTCTTTCGCGAAATCAATACTTGTTCTCAATCGATTAGTTACTAGAATACTCACCATATAGTGATTAAGTAATCCACAACCCCCTACATGTAGTATTTATCCACAAGGTTAGCCACAAGTGGCCGGCTGTGGATAAATGGGGCATTTTTCATTTCACGGACAGGTACAAACTCACATGAATCAGAGTCTGCTGGTTACAAAACGTGACGGTCGCACTGAGCGAATCGATCTGGATAAAATCCACCGAGTTCTGGATTGGGCCGCTGAAGGTCTGAATAACGTATCCGTATCGCAAGTTGAACTGCGCTCGCACATTCAGTTTTATGACGGCATCAAAACCTCTGACATTCATGAAACAATCATCAAAGCTGCGGCAGATTTAATTTCTCGTGATGCGCCGGATTATCAGTATCTGGCGGCACGTCTGGCCGTTTTCCATCTGCGTAAAAAAGCATACGGTGAGTTCGAGCCACCTAAACTTTACAACCATGTTGTGAAAATGGTTGAGATGGGCAAATACGATCTACATCTGCTGGAAGACTACACGGAAGAAGAGTTCAAGCAGATGGACGATTATCTCGACCATAACCGCGACCTGAGCTTCTCTTACGCCGCAGTTAAACAGCTCGAAGGCAAGTACCTGGTTCAGAACCGTGTCACCGGTGAAATCTACGAAAGCGCACAGTTCCTCTATATTCTGGTTGCCGCGTGCCTGTTCTCAGGCTATCCACGTGAAACCCGCCTGAGCTATGTGAAGCGTTTTTACGATGCAGTATCTACCTTCAAAATTTCTCTGCCTACGCCGATTATGTCTGGCGTGCGCACCCCAACTCGCCAGTTCAGCTCTTGCGTTCTGATCGAGTGTGGCGACAGCCTGGACTCCATCAACGCGACCTCCAGCGCGATTGTGAAATACGTTTCCCAACGTGCTGGTATTGGTATCAACGCCGGTCGTATTCGTGCGTTGGGTAGCCCAATTCGCGGTGGCGAAGCGTTCCATACTGGTTGTATTCCGTTCTACAAACACTTCCAGACTGCAGTGAAATCCTGCTCTCAGGGCGGCGTGCGTGGCGGTGCTGCCACGCTGTTCTATCCAATGTGGCACCTGGAAGTCGAAAGCCTGCTGGTACTGAAAAACAACCGTGGTGTTGAAGGCAACCGCGTGCGTCACATGGATTACGGCGTACAAATCAACAAACTGATGTACACCCGTTTGCTGAAAGGCGAAGACATCACACTGTTCAGCCCCTCTGACGTTCCAGGCCTGTACGATGCATTCTTTGCCGATCAGGAAAAGTTTGAGCAGTTGTACACAAAATACGAAAAAGACAGCACTATCCGTAAGCAACGCGTAAAAGCCGTTGAGCTGTTTTCACTGATGATGCAAGAACGTGCGTCTACTGGCCGTATCTACATCCAGAACGTTGACCACTGCAACACCCACAGCCCGTTTGATCCAACTATCGCGCCAGTGCGCCAGTCCAACCTGTGTCTGGAAATTGCGCTGCCGACTAAGCCAATGAATGACATCAACGATGAAGACGGTGAAATCGCGCTGTGTACGTTGTCTGCATTTAACCTTGGCGCTATCAAAAGTCTGGATGAGCTGGAAGAGCTGGCCGTTCTGGCGGTCCGTGCTTTGGATGCATTGCTGGATTACCAGGATTACCCAATCGTTGCCGCAAAACGTGGTGCGATGGGTCGCCGTACTCTGGGTGTCGGCGTGATTAACTACGCTTACTACCTGGCGAAAAATGGCGTTCGTTACTCCGATGGCAGCGCAAACAACCTGACGCACAGAACCTTCGAAGCCATTCAGTATTACCTGCTGAAAGCGTCGAACGAGCTGGCCAAAGAGCAAGGTCCTTGCCTGTGGTTCAACGAAACCACTTACGCAAAAGGCATTCTGCCTATCGACACCTACAAGAAAGACCTGGATGTCGTCAGCAACGAGCCGCTGCATCTGGACTGGGAAACCCTGCGTGAGTCGATTAAAACTCACGGCCTGCGTAACTCCACACTTTCTGCATTGATGCCGTCTGAGACTTCGTCGCAAATTTCCAACGCGACCAATGGTATCGAGCCTCCACGCGGCCATATCAGCATTAAAGCGTCGAAAGACGGTATCCTGCGCCAGGTTGTGCCGGATTATGAAATACTGAAGGACAAGTATGAGCTGCTGTGGGACCTGCCAAACAACGACGGCTACCTGCAATTAGTGGGTGTGATGCAGAAATTTATCGACCAGTCGATCTCAGCAAACACCAACTACGACCCATCGCGCTTCGCGTCAGGCAAGGTGCCGATGCAGCAGTTGCTCAAAGATTTGCTTACCGCCTATAAATTCGGTGTCAAAACACTTTATTATCAAAACACCCGTGATGGCGCGGAAGATGCACAAGACGACCTGGCACCTTCAATCCAGGACGATGGCTGCGAAAGCGGCGCATGTAAAATCTAACTTAAAATCCCCTCACCTTGCTGAGGGGATTTTTTCAACGCATGACAGGATTTGATTTCATGGCTTACACCACTTTTTCACAGACGAAAAACGACCAGCTTGCGGAACCTATGTTCTTTGGCCAGTCGGTTAACGTTGCACGCTACGATCAGCAAAAATATGACATCTTCGAAAAGCTGATTGAAAAGCAACTTTCCTTCTTCTGGCGCCCGGAAGAGGTGGACGTCTCCCGTGACCGCATCGACTATCAAGCCTTACCTGATCACGAGAAGCACATTTTCATCAGCAACCTGAAATACCAGACACTGCTGGATTCCATTCAGGGTCGTAGCCCGAACGTTGCCCTGCTGCCGCTGATTTCCATCCCTGAGCTGGAAACCTGGGTTGAAACGTGGGCGTTTTCCGAAACTATCCACTCACGCTCTTACACCCACATCATCCGTAACATCGTTAACGATCCGGCGATTGTGTTTGACGATATCGTGACCAACCAGGAAATCCTGAAGCGCGCGAAAGATATCTCAGGTTACTACGACAGGTTGATTGAGATGACCAGCTACTGGCATTTGCTGGGTGAAGGTACGCACAACGTGAATGGTAAAACCGTGACCGTGAATCTGCGTGCTCTGAAGCGTCAACTCTATTTATGCCTGATGAGCGTAAACGCACTGGAAGCAATTCGCTTCTACGTCAGCTTCGCCTGTTCTTTCGCTTTCGCCGAGCGCGAACTGATGGAAGGCAACGCGAAAATCATCAAACTGATTGCCCGCGACGAAGCCCTGCACCTGACCGGGACTCAGCACATGCTGAACCTGATGCGTTCCGGTGAAGACGATCCTGAAATGGCAGAAATCGCGCAGGAATGCCGCCAGGAATGTTATGACCTGTTCGTGTTGGCGGCTGAACAAGAAAAAGAGTGGGCCAGCTATCTGTTCCGCGACGGTTCAATGATTGGTCTGAACAAAGACATTCTTTGCCAATATGTTGATTATATTACCAATATCCGCATGCAGGGTGTGGGTCTGGATCTGCCATTCAAAACACGTTCAAACCCAATCCCATGGATCAATGCCTGGCTTGTGTCTGACAACGTGCAGGTTGCGCCGCAAGAAGTGGAAGTGAGTTCTTATCTGGTGGGTCAGATTGATTCTGAAGTTAACACCGACGGTTTCAGCGATTTCCAGCTGTAAACGATGAGCCGCATTACGCTACGAATCACCGGGACACAGGTCTTGTGTGAAGAAGAACACCCTTCTCTTCTGGCAACGCTTGAGTCGCACCAGGTTGCCGTGGAATATCAGTGTCGGGAAGGGTATTGCGGCTCCTGCCGTACGCGTTTAATTGCCGGCCAGGTTAAGTGGCTTACCGAACCACTGGCGTTTATCCAACCGGGTGAAATACTGCCCTGTTGCTGCCAGGCGCAGGGCGATATCGAAATCGAGATGTAAAAGAACCTCCCGCGTGAACTGACCCCATAAAGTTGGACGGTTTACATCACACGGGAGGTTTTTTATTGATTAAAGATGACTCTCTCTGGCTTTCAGTTGTTGGTGTTGTTTGTTCTCACCCACCATCACCACCAGCAACAGAATCACGGCCATGATACTGCCGCCGATCATCACCATAAAACCACCGTCCCAGCCGAAGAAATCTACCGTGTAGCCGACAATCGCGCTTGCGGCGACAGAGCCCCCAAGATAGCCAAATAATCCGGTGAAGCCCGCTGCAGTCCCTGCGGCTTTTTTCGGTGCCAGTTCAAGTGCATGCAGGCCAATTAACATTACAGGGCCATAAATCAGGAAGCCGATGATAATCATGCACGCCATATCCACGCCTGGATTACCTGGAGGGTTTAGCCAATACACGACCGTTGCGATAGTCACCAGAATCATAAAGAACACGCCGGTTGCGCCACGGTTGCCTTTAAAGACTTTGTCTGACATCCAACCACAAAGCAGCGTTCCTGGTATCCCCGCATATTCATACAAGAAATATGCCCAGGAGGATTTATCCAGCGCGAAATGTTTCACTTCTTTCAGATACGTTGGCGACCAGTCGAGAATACCGTAACGCAGTAAGTAAACGAAAACGTTAGCAATGGCGATATACCACAGCAAACGGTTCGGGAAAACGTACTGCATGAAGATCTGTTTGGCTGTCAGTTCTTCTTCGGCACTTTCACTGTAGTCTTCTGGATAATCGTTTTTATAGTCTTCGATTGATGGCAACCCGCAAGACTGCGGGGTATCTCGCATCAAACCAAATGCAATCAATGCCACCAGGATAGCCCCGAAAGCCGGCATGTACAGCGCGGCATGCCAGTCGTTGAACCACGCCATTCCCAACAGGAACAGGAGTGGTGGAAGGCCACCGCCGACGTTATGGGCGCAGTTCCAGACGGAAACAATTCCCCCACGTTCTTTCTTCGACCACCAGTGGACCATCGTACGTCCACAAGGTGGCCAGCCCATTCCCTGGAACCAACCACATAAAAACAGCAATACAAACATCACCGCAATGCTGGATGTCGCCCACGGTACAAAACCCATAAACAGCATGACGGCTGCCGCCAGAATCAAACCGGCAGGTAAGAAAACGCGCGGATTGGAGCGGTCAGAAACCGACCCCATAATGAATTTCGAGAAACCGTAAGCAATGGATATCCCAGAAAGTGCAAAACCCAGGTCACCCCGTGAAAAACCTTGCTCGATAAGATAAGGCATCGCCAGCGTGAAATTTTTACGTACCAGATAATAGGCAGCGTAACCGAAGAAAATCCCCATAAAAATCTGCCAGCGCAGACGTCGATAAGTCGGATCAATATGTTCTGTCTTTAGCGTTGATTGATGCGCCGCAGGTTTGAATATACTCAGCATAAATGCCTCCGTGGCAATTTTTTAGTGAAGCAATGTTCTTTTGCGAGCGCATGTTAAGGAATATCCCGCCAGGTTAGTGTGAAACACCCCACAACATATTACATTTTTATTACAAACTCTCGAAAAGGTGCATCAAATCACACTTTGCTTTCGTTTTGTTTTCGAATTTGCTCGATATCAAACATTCATTTCTTTATCTGTGGCTGAATAGTCCCAAAGCAATTTGTCAGGAGCAGAACATGGCGACGGGATGCAAAGAACGGGATGTGATTATTATTGGTGGGGGTGCTACGGGCGCGGGAATGGCTCGCGACTGCGCACGGCGTGGGTTACACACCCTGCTGCTGGAACGACACGATATCGCAACCGGCGCCACAGGCCGTAATCATGGCTTACTTCACAGCGGTGCTCGCTACGCTATGACGGATAGTGAATCAGCCCGAGAGTGTATTGAAGAAAACCGTATCCTCAAGCGCATTGCTCGCCATTGCATTGAACGCTCCGATGGCTTGTTTATCACCCTTCCTGAAGATGATCTTGCGCTCCAAACGACTTTTATAACCGCCTGTCAGAACGCAGGGATTGATGCCGAACGGCTTGATCCTAAAGAAGCGCTACGCCTGGAACCTGCTGCAAACCCTGAGCTTATCGGTGCCGTACGGGTGCCGGATGGCACCGTCGACCCTTTCCGCCTGACCGCGGCCAATATGCTGGATGCCCGAGAACACGGAGCAGAAATTTTGACCGCACACTCGGTCACCGGGCTGATTCGTCAGGGAGACCGCGTGTGCGGAGTGCGCGTTTACAACCACCAGATCCGACAGCATCAGGATCTCTACGCAAGTGTCGTCGTGAATGCCGCCGGGATCTGGGGGCAACGC
>NZ_DATERI010000076.1:0-5965 GCF_035271705.1 Buttiauxella sp. | reverse complement strand
CGCACCAGTGGATCAGGAAAAAACCGCCCCGATGAAGGAAAAATGAAATAAATGTGATGTGCATCTTTGATATCACAATTAATTTTAGTCCATATTATAGTCTTGTTTATTGCGTGGTTAATTTTAAGGACAAGAGTATGCCAACAGTAATTGATAAAGCACTGGACTACATTGGCGCGATGAATACATCAGTGCCAGCGCCACAGCCCATGGATGAAAGTACAGCTAAGGGAATGTTTAAGTATTTAAAGGATTTAGGGGTACCGGCTAGCGCAGCCGATGTTACTGCACGAGGTAGCCAGGAGGGATGGAATACCGAGTTCACGAAAAAAGTGGCCGGATGGGCGACTAAAATTGAGTCCGCAGACCGTGTTGTGATTAAAAATCCTGAATACTTTACTGCATATATGCGGGAACAGCTCCGGGCGCTAGTGTGAGTTGACCATTCGCAAACAGATTAATCTATCCGGACGCTTTCCCCTTCTTTAAACTGGCACTGTTTTCAAGGAGGAGGTCGAGTTTCCTCGGCCTCCTCTCTTAGTCGATACGGTTTCTATTCACCGCCGCTCGCGGCTTTTGGGCAGCTAGAAAATCACGCAAACAACCGCAGCGCCGCAATACGTTCCAGCGCGGTCTTCAGCGCGGCGTCGTCGGTCGTCAGGCTGATACGAATATACCCTTCCCCCCCAGCGCCAAACCCTGTACCAGGAGCCACCAAAACGTGCGCGTCTTTCAATAAACGCTCGGCAAACTGCTGGGTGCTGTCCGTTGCCGGAACGGGCAGCCAGAGGAAGAACGTCCCCTGTTCAGTGCTGATGGGCCAGCGCATTTCTGCCAGGGTTTTCAATACCCATTCACGGCGTTGATGATAAACAGCGACCTGTTGCTGCATACGATCGAAAGGTAGCGACAGCGCAGTGATGGCCGCGTCCTGTACCGCACCAAAGACAGTGCTGTAACTGTGAGTATGCAATTTTTTGAATGCGCGAATAATCGACGCATTCCCGACCGCGAAGCCAAAACGCCAGCCAGCCATGCGGAAGGTTTTGGACAAGGTGTAAGTTTCAATCCCCCACTCTTTGCCACCCGGCCTTGCCAACAGGCTGACTGGCGCGTCTTCGGCGTGGCGACCAATCGCCGCATAGGCAAAATCATGCAGTACCGGCGTGTTGTAGCGCCTGGCGAAATCCAATGCCGCATCGAACAGTTCCGCTGTCGCCATTGCCCCGGTGGGGTTGTGCGGATAATTGAGCATCAGCAGCCCGCTCTTCTGGGCTATTTCGTCCGGCACACGGGAAAAATCCGGCAGAAAGTTATCTTCTTCTTTAAGCGCAATGCCGTAAAACTGTGCCTGCGCCTGAATGGCGGCTGAGCGATAAATGGGGTAGCACGGATCCGTGGAGATAATGTATTGCCCGGAGTTAACGATTGCGCGAGGAATGCCGCTGACGCCAATGTGCGAGCCCTGAAACACCGCGACTTCCGTTTCGGGATCCAGTTCGACGCCATAATGACGCTGGTAAAAATCGGCAATCGCCTGGCGTACCTGAGGTTTGCCCCAGAAAGACGGGTAATCATGGTTGACCGGATTGGCCGCTGCGGTTTGCAGAGTATCAATAATTTCAGGTGCAGTGGGCTGTCGCGGGCTGCCACTTGAAAGGTCAATCAACGGTAATTCAGGTGTATCAAACTCTCTGGCTTGCTTTTCCAGTACGCTGAACAGGTTTTCTTCAAGATGATTAATCAATTGCGATGCGGCAAAATCAGGCATGGTATTCCCGGATATATTCAGATTTGTTTTCAATATGGCATAAGCACACAGTGCTTTATATTGTTTGTCTGCCTTGCGTAAAGAATAAAATTCGCTATCTATTTGCGTTTTTTGAATATGCATTTTTCATGTTTCGTTATGCTAAAAAAGCAAAATGAAAGCCTGCTATTTCGCTTACAACCTCGGTAGTGCTGTGATTAAATCAATTTCACTTGAAATCTTTTAGGAAATTATCGATGAAAAAGCCGATTTATCTGGGTGTGATCCTCGCATTATTATCAACATCTACTTTTCTGGCAAACGCGCAGGATAAAATAATTCGCGTCGGATTTAATCCAGGCCCTTATAAAGAACAATTCGAAAAAGGTGTCGCACCGTATCTGATTAAAAAAGGATACCAAGTCGAATATAAAGATTTCAGTGACGGAATTCAGATTAACGATGCTGTCGCACGCGGCAATATCGAAGCCAATATTATGCAGCATCCGGTTTACCTGAAATCGGTCAACGAGCGTCTGGGTATCGAAAACACCGGTATTGTGCAGGTGCCAACGCCGCCGATGGGGTTGTATTCTGAGAAGATTAAACAACTCGAGAAACCCACGGAAGGCACTACCGTTTCCGTGCCCAATCAGGCGTCCAATGAATACCGCGCCGCACTGGTGCTGCAAAGCCTCGGTTGGATAAAGATCGACCCGAAAAGTGACCCGGCGACATTCTCACAACGTAACATCACCGAAAACCCGTACAAAATAGTGCTCAAAGAAATGGACAATGCCCAGCAGGTTCGCGCATTGCCAGACGTCGATTACGGCTTAATTCAGGGTAATTTCGCGGTATCCAACGGTATTAAACTTGCGTCAGCGCTTAAACTTGAAGATCCCACCAGCAACTTTATTAATGTCGTCACCGTTTCGGGTAAAAATAAAGACGCACAATTCTCAAAAGATATTATCGATGGCTACCATTCGGCGGAGTTCAAACAGTATATTGCCAGTAACGCACAATACAGTGGTTATTTGCTGCCTGATTATTTGAAATAATATTTGTCGATGAGTGATGTAATGATTGAGTTTCGCAACGTTAGCAAAACATTTTCCCGAAAAGGGCGCGATATTGTCGCTCTGGATGGCATTAATTTACGTGTGGATAAAGGCGATATATTCGGGATTATTGGTTACAGCGGTGCAGGGAAAAGTACGTTACTGCGCTTAATTAATCGTCTCGAATCCCCAAGTCAGGGTGAAGTGGTGATTAATGGCGAGTCGCTACAGAATGTGAGTGGCAAGCGACTCAATGCCGTGAAAAAAGATATCGGCATGATTTTTCAAAATTTCAATCTGCTCAATTCGAAAACTGTTTTTCATAACATTGCGATCCCACTCATTCTGCAAGGCCGCGATAAAGCGTTTATTCAGGCACGAGTTACCGAACTGCTCGAGTTCGTGAGCCTGAGCGATAAAGTCCACAGTTACCCGAACGAGTTGTCCGGCGGGCAAAAGCAGCGCGTGGGCATTGCCCGTGCGCTGGCAACCAACCCGTCCATTTTACTGTGTGACGAGGCCACCTCCGCGCTGGACCCGCACACCACGGTGCAAATTCTGTTGTTGCTCGCGGAAATCAACCGCCGCTACGGCATCACGATTGTGCTGATTACCCACGAGATGTCGGTCATCCAAAAAATCTGCAATAAAGTGGCGGTGATGGAGCACGGCAAAGTGGTGGAACAGGGCGACATTTTAAGCCTGTTTGGTGCGCCAAAACACCAGGTGACGGCGAACTTTGTGCAGTCGGTTATCCACGACTCACTGCCAGAACGGGTGAGCGAATTGTTGCAGCGAGATGCCCGTGCGCAGGCATTGCGACTGGAGTTTGTCGGCATTACCGCACAACAACCGATCATCAATCGCGTGATCAAAGACTATGACATCGAGGTCAATATCCTCTTTGCCAGTATGTCCGAAGTGCAGAACACGATCCTCGGATTCATGATTGTGCAGATCCTCGGCGAGACCGCACAAACCGAGGCCGCAGTGGGCGTACTTCGCGACGCAGGAGTGAAAATCACCCATGTTTGAATTTATCGACACCGCCGTCACTGGCGATCAATTTCTGCTGGCGCTGCATGACACCTTGGTGATGATCAGCGTCGCGCTCGCGTTTGGCTCGCTCATTGGCATTCCGCTTGGCATCGTGCTGGTGGTTTGCCGCCCCGGAGGTATCGCGCCTGGAAGTACTGTGCACCAGTTGCTGAACCCGCTCATCAATGTGCTGCGCTCGCTGCCGTTTATCATTTTGCTGATCACTATTTTGCCGCTCACTCGTCTGCTGGTGGGAACGACCATCGGTACAGCCGGTGCGATTGTGCCGCTGATTGTGTTTATCGCACCGTATATTTCCCGCTTGGTGGAAAGCTCCCTGCTGGAAGTGGACGATGGGATTCTTGAAGCCGCCGACGCCATGGGCGCAACCACCTTGCAGACCATATGGCACTTTATGCTGCCGGAAGCGGCCTCCTCACTGGTTCTGGCGTTGACCACTGCCACCATTGGCCTACTTGGCGCGACGGCGATGGCCGGTACGGTTGGTGGCGGCGGGATTGGTGACCTGGCAATAACCTACGGTTACCAACGCTTTGATGTCTTTGCCACGTTGATCACAGCCCTGGTCCTCATTGTTATTGTTCAACTTATTCAAACCATTGGCACCCGTTTTTCTCGCCGTATTCGCCGCGAGTGACGTCACCGACGGCAGGAGGATGCACTGATGAACAAAAAACCTCAACAGCAGGATCATGATTTGGCGGTGATGCACTGGGGAACCTACCGCGTCACCACCGACAACGGCGTGCTGACTCACGTCAGTCCGGTGGAGTGGGATCGTAATCCCTCAAAAATCGGCCAGTCGTTACCCGGTGCGGTGCAAGGGGCTTCGCGTGTGCGACGCCCGGCGGTGCGCCTTGGTTATTTGCAAAACGGTGCGGCATCACGCGATGGACGCGGGCGCGAACCGTTTGTGGAAGTGAGCTGGGAAACCGCGCTGTCGCTGGTATCCGGTGAGCTGGCGCGGGTGAAAAGCGAACACGGTAATAAAGCGATTTACGGCGGCTCTTACGGTTGGTCCAGTGCGGGCCGTTTTCATCACGCCCAGAGCCAATTACACCGCTTTCTGAATCTTTATGGTGGCTACAGCGCCAGCACCAATACCTACAGCATTGCCGCTGGTGAGCGCATTTTGCCGCACATTTTAGGCGAGCTGGATACTTTACAGCGTCAACACACCCACTGGTCGGTGCTGGCGGAACACTGCGAATTGTTTGTCGCCATCGGCGGGTTGCCGCTGCGCAACGCGCAGGTGAACGGCGGCGGCGCGAATGATCACGCACTGCAACACTGGCTGCATACCCTGCGGGGCAACGGCACACGCTTTATTAATATCAGCCCGGTGAAGAACGATCTCTCGGCGGTGGACGATGCACAGTGGCTGGCGATTAAACCCGGCACCGATACCGCGCTGCTGCTGGCGGTAAGCCAGGTGCTGATCGACGAAGATCTGTATCAACGGGATTTCGTCACCCGCCACACCGTTGGCTTTGAGCAATACCGCGCCTACCTGTTCGGGCAGCACGACGGTATCGTCAAAAACCCGGAATGGGCGGCTGAAATAACCGGTCTGCCGGCAAGCCGTATTCGCGCACTGGCCCAGGAGATGGCACGGCACAACACCATGATCAATATTGCCTGGTCTGTACAACGTGCACATCAGGGCGAGCAGGCTTTCTGGGCCACGATCGCCACCTGCGCGTTGCTCGGGCAAATCGGTACACCCGGTGGTGGGCTGGCGTTTGGTTACGCATCAACCAATCTGGCAGGAGCCGATCGCCGGGTGTTTTCTGGGCCGCGTCTGTCAGCAGGTATTAACGCCGTCCCCCATCGCATCCCGGTGGCGCGTATCGCTGACATGCTGTTGCAGCCCGGCGAGCCATTTGAATTCGATGGTCAACACCTGCACTACCCGGATATTCGCCTCGTCTACTGGGCGGGGGGCAACGTTTTTCATCATCACCAGGATCTGAACAAGCTGACCCGTGCCTGGCGTCGCCCGGAAACGGTGATCGTGCATGAGCAATACTGGACAGCGCAGGCAAAGTTTGCCGATATTGTGCTGCCCGCTACCACCTCGCTTGAACGTAAT
>NZ_DATERI010000075.1:0-13927 GCF_035271705.1 Buttiauxella sp. | reverse complement strand
AATTACTCTAATAATTGTGATTTTATTCACATCATTGATCTGAGTCTGTCAAATATACATATTCAGTTACATGTGAATAAAGGATGGTGGTTTACCAAAAATTTATAATTAAATATTTATTATGTTGTTTTTAAAGGATGGTTTTATTATTAATCAAGCGATGATAATCAATGAATTAGTCGCGAGACGTTATTCTTTGGTCAAGTGATCAATCGATGAAATATTAAATTACAAATTGATAAGAAGTTTGGTTTTAATTTGCAATGTCATACTGGTTGATGTTTAGTCAATGTTATGTGAATGATTTTTTATGGACTGACATTTATGTTCATTACTATAACACCACTATTTCATTTATTGCTCAAACACAAACCAACAAAAGACATATCATTTTACAATGAATTAACTTCTCTATGGTGAGTCAATGGCAACATGTCTAATGTTTTGCCAGACGTGATCTTATTATGAAAGATAGGTAATCAATAACAGATGCGTGTATTTGGCACTGTCGCAAACAGGCGCGCAAACCAGCACTTATTTTCGAACAAAGCGCTTAAATTCCAAGGACCTTGTTCACCAGACGCACCTCCCCCAAGGGATGTCCATAATAAAAGGATTCATCAGATTCTCGGGTGAGAAAGCGGGGTTGCATGTTATCAAATGCGACACTGAATACTATTTCCAACAGTGCCGTCTAGAAACAGGAGCTATTGTATGCGTCCCATTGAATCCGAAGAAGAATACGAAGCTGTGTTAAGGGAGGTGGAGCCAATGTTCGACAATGAACCGACTCCTGGTACCTCAGAGGGCGATTACTTTGAGTCTCTGTGTCAGAGAATTGAACAGTATGAGAAGAAACACTACCCGATATAGCCAGATGTCATCTGGATGCATTCCGGTCATAGTATTGATCGCTGGCTGAACTACGTCAGATGTAGAAGGTGGGGGCGGATATGACGTCCTTACGGCAAAGTTCACGGGCAGAAACGCCAGTTTCAGCTTCGCGAAGGATATTGATGAATCTGTTCGTCGGATAAACGCTTCTTCATAGAGTTGTCCTCATGCGTTTGATGAAAACATTACTAACATCACGGTGTGTTAATCAATGGGGAGCAGGTCTATAGGGTGGCGATCAGAAAAGTAAAAGCCCGTCTCGAATTTCCGCCGGCGGGCTTTATCTATGGTATATCCACAACATCAACCCAATGCGCACCTTGAGCGTTTTTCTTACCAGTAAAATACCTTGGGTCTGGTATGGATGCTCCAGGAAATACCATCCGGGTCAGTGCCGTGCATCACGAGAGCGATATTCAGCCGGTCGCTGGTTCTGTGGCGGGGCGTGTTGTAGATCCGATTAAACCAGCCTGGATTACGCGCCCACTTATCCCATTTCTTCGGCCTGCGCTTCGGGCTACCGTCGGCGTTTCTGTCTTTTGTCTTGTTGAATACAGCCATTTTTTAACCTCGTAACTATGAATAGTTACAAGGTGTCAGCCGCCTCTAACCAACGTGCGCCAGTGTTTGTCGTTTGCATGAGTTTCCTTTTAGTGCGGGTTGTTCAAAAACACGTTTTTTTCACGATTATATTAGCCTCAATTTAACTCCATTGATGTTCTGGCGCTACGCAACTTATCGACAAGGTGAGGTATGACGGCGAAAACAACCGTGATATTACACCCTAATCAAGGGCCGTCTTATCGAGGAGAGCAACTGGGCGATAATCAGAATCAGTGATTCCCCTCATCCCGGCAACCGGGCCTCCCGGCCATAAACCGAAACATGCCAGGACAACTTCTCATCCAGAACAAATTTTGATACCCTACGCGGCTGGATTTCTTCCAGCCGCGTAGGGTATTTACCGGTAAGGAGTTTCCATGTCGCTTCATCGCAAACATCGTAATTTTACTTCCCTCTCACGACGATGCCGTCGTAAGAAAGTCCTTGCTCTCAAAAATCTTATACATAAAGAACGCTACCGTTGTGGTGGCCTGTTTTATGATGAATGTGACATCAGTCAATATGATAACCCTGACCGGGTCTGGGGCTGGAGCGACATCTATTTCATTGGGCGTGATCCGGCTGAATTCTGGAATGCGGAAATTATCACCGCACAGGTCGCTTTTAATGACGCTGTTGAGTCCCGCGCATTTGATGAAGCCTATGGGTTACTCAGTGAGCAGGAACGTGACAGTGAATTTCAAAGAGAAACCCGGCCCGACTATAATGCAAATGGCGAAATCGTGAGCCATACGTTAATCGACCGTCAATCTAAGGGATACCGTGCTTTCGGCGGGCTCACCTTCTCGCAGTATGTTCAAAAACGTGAGGAAGAAATTGCCCGGGATACCCCTCCCGAGGTCCACCGCCGCTATCAATATTTACACGGTTTCACGTATGGACTAGGACTACGAATCATCGTTGACGTGACTTCGTTAAGTCAGCAAGTGATTGAAGAAGCCATAACGGATTTTCGTTTACGTGGAGAGTGCGAATGGTGTTCGCCGGAATGCGTTTCTTTTGAAACATAAGGACTTCCGGAGATGTCTACCCGAAAAATTAAGTCTGCTTAACGACAGCAGGTCTCAGTATCGTTGATTGACCCGGGATCAATTCAGAAACTGAATTCCGGCATGATAAAGACGCCCCTGAAAGGAGGCTGTTCCGATGAAAAAATCATACTTCCCTGATCTCATACCCGTGCGGTTGATGGCCGCACTGATTTGGAGATCAGAAAATGAAAACACGAGCATTACGCCGTCATCACATGGCGCGAATGAAGCACAATCGCAGAACCGATAATACTAACGGCAATGGCAGTCCACGCCATCGGGGAATTCATTACCGCACCCCGAAGGCCTGTTCCTGCTGGATGTGCGGGCATCAACGCCGGCATCACGGTCCGGGCATTCAGGAGCTACGTGCCATGGCAGTTTATCGCGAGGATTAAATGCATTATTACGCATGGGGGCGGTTCAGGTGACCTTTATAGGAGCCTGAATATGTCAATTAAACACCGCGTCAAAGACCGTAGCAAAGACGGGAAAATTCGCCCGTTGTTCTACGGAAAACCCTGGGCGCGGTCACGCGAATACTGTCCTGAAAGCGGGTATATCGACGTAAAGAAAAACCCGGCATGGTGGAATAGTCTCACCAATACCCGACCTCAACGTCGTCAGGCGCGCCATTTGTGCCACCTGATCTGCATAGGGATGATGAATTATGATGGGGTGGCATTCCCGATAGATCATAAGCCGAACATCTATTTTCACTGAAAAAGGAAGGCATGTTTAACCGGTGGGTATTTTTACCTTCATGCCTGCACCAGACCAGTTAAATGTACAATAAAGGTCGAGGGTTCACTATGAACAGCTATACATAAAGCAATGCCCGTGAAAATTTCGCTGCTATTCTTGAAATGGCAACCGCTGGCGACCCGGTGGAAGTCACGCGCCGCAACGGTGAACCCGTCGTCATCGTTAGCAAAGCAGAATTTGACCGCTACCGCAAAACCGTGCTCGATGCTGAGTTTGCCGAAATCATGCAAACCCACGGCGACGTATACACGGCGCTATCTACACGATGAAAACAACCTGATGTAGTCCTGAGCCTGTTTCACTGCCTGATGGGTCGAGCGTCCGGGGCGAAACCCGCTGCTGTCGCTGAACGAAGCATCCCACTGCCTTCGGGAAAACCAACTGACGGTCACCACCGGGTTTCGGGGGGATTACCACAGGGGAATATTTTATCTCAATCCTATTTATGCAACAAAGCCGCGCGGCCCCTGCAGGATGATCCAGATTTTGATCTGGATAAAGTTAATTAACGATAAGAGGGCTATGTCATCGTAAAACGAAGGATATTTCAACAGAAGGAATGCCTTTACACTTACTCTTTGGCGACGAATTTTTAACAATAAAGTGGATACATTATCTGTCGTGAGTCGTTAGATTTTTCTTAGCATATGTCTGTCCGATTTTTTATTTATTGCCATCCACGCTAACCAACCTTGCCGGTGTGCAGCAGCATCACATAGTGCATGATGCCACGGTCTATCATCATTATGATATTGACACACTGCATTATGATAAACGGTGGTATCGATTAAACTTTTAAGATCAAGCCACATAGGATTTAAATTAGAAGGGTATCCAACTAAATTTATGACAAACTTAACATCAATGATGCTATCAGCCGCAAGAATAACTGAGCGCGGTAAATTTGCAAACCAATCTGTCAATTCTTGTTTAAAACAAGATTGAGGTAAAAAGTGTTCTGGAGAGAAATTAGGCAATACATAAGTCAATGAAAAATTGGACAGATTTTTCATGTCAATTTCATGAATTTGCTTGTAAAAAAACTTTTCACCATTTTCTGTTATCATTCCCAAACTGAGAAGCTCAGGGTTTTCTTTATTTGAATACTCTGTATCTATAAATACTCTCATTTCACCCTCGCTTTTAAAGTTTGAAGCTTTAGAGCCTGACCCAATGGAATTTTAATCCAGACAATGACCCTGCAAGCCAGATACAGCATAGTTTCATTAACCTGCCCCCAGGATTAGATACAGCTCTCAGTTAATAATGTCGGTTTGTTTACTCCCAAATTATCCGTTTCGCCACCCCGATGCAAATTCAGATGGCATCAAATAATTCAGCGCTGAATGTGGTCGACATTCGTTATTGTTCTGCCACCATTCATTAATGATTTTCCTCACATGGATGACATCACTGAACCAGTGTTCATTGGAATCTGTCTGCGGCGTGCTCCGCTGGGTATTCGCATTCACTTGATCGCCCATTCGCATTTTACTTGACTACCTGTTCGCAAATTACCTGGTCGTTTCCAACAGAAAAGCGAGACAGAGCAACCCAAATTGACGGGCAGCTATGAGCGAACAGCAGACATTCGGCTCTCTGCCGTATGCCATGACAAAGAGCTCGCCAGAAATAAATGGATTGCGCTAGTGCGCCTTACATTTTTGACGGGATGTGACAAATGTCATCGCTACCGCTCCCAGAAGTAACAAACTACTCAAGCCAAAAGCACTTCGCCATCCCAGACTGTCGAATACCAGACCTCCTGCAGTTGAACCAAGTGCAATCGATAGCTGGATAACCGCAACCATGACACCACCACCTGCCTCTGCATCTTCGGGCAGAGCCCGTGCTATCCATGTCCACCATCCCGTTGGTGCAGCCGTCGCAAGCAGCCCCCACAGGCTTAGCAAAACGGCAACAGCCCAGATGTTATGTCCGACCAACAGTAACATACCGGCAATCGCTGCCATAAGCAGAGGGATCATGATTAAGGTCTGATAAAACCTTGCGTTCAGGAATGTCGTTACGATTATTGTGCCGACAAAACCTGCTACGCCAATTGCGAGTAAAATCAGGGAGAGGCCAGAAGTACCCACGCTGGTTACGGTCTCCAGAAAGGGGCGCACGTAGGTAAATAAGGCAAACTGCCCCATAAAGAAGAGTCCGCAGGCCAGCAGTCCTGTTGGTACGATGGAGACGCTGAACAGACGAAGCACAGATCCCTTTGGCATTTGTTTTTTATCGCTTTCCATCGGAGGCAGGCTGATGCATTGCCAGATGAACGCGGCTATCGCAAGGGGGACGAGACATAAAAAGGCCCCACGCCAACCGACTGTCGCTCCCAAATAGCTGCCAAGCGGCGCAGCCACAACGGTAGCCAGCGCGTTCCCGCCGTTAAATATCGCCAGCGCCCGGGGAACCTGCTGCTGCGGTACGAGCCGAATGGCGGTTGCAGCCGACATTGACCAGAATCCACCGATGACGACACCAATCAGAGCCCTCCCCAGCATATAAACCGGATAGTTGGGCGCTATGGCGATAACTATTCCCGATACGGCCATCAGAACCGTCATTCCCAGTAGCAAGAACTTACGATTCACATTTCCGGCCAGCGTTGAAAGCGTCAGGCTGGTCAGGACGGCCAGCGCGCCAGAGATAGCAATTCCCTGCCCTGCCAGCCCTTCCGTTACGCCTAAATCACGGGCTATCGGCGTAAGCAGGCTAACGGGCATAAATTCCGATGCAATCAGCACAAAGACACACAGGGTCATGGCAAAAATACCGCCCCAGTACGCGTGCTGATGATGGGGTGATGGTGTTTGGCTTAGTATCGACATAGTAAAATTCACGAAGATCAGGATAAAAGCCACCCATCATAGACAGGTGGCTTTTCATCAATTCAGGAGAGGGTTTATTTCAGGTTGGTCTGGAAAAATTGTTCGAATTTCGCGAAAGGTATTTTTCCGGCAACGTTATCGTACAGATCCACGTGATTTGCCCCAGGAACCACCACCAGCTCTTTGTCTTTACTGCCGACCGCCTTGTAAGCATCTTCAGCAAAATAGCGTGAATGAGCTTTCTCACCGGTCACAATAAGCGTCGGGATGGTGATTTCACTGGCGTAGCTCAGCAGCGGCATATTCATAAACGACAGCGGCATCGTTGCCGTCCACGCCCCGGTAGAGTTCACGGAACGCGCATGGAAACCACGCGGCATGCGGTAGTAATCAAAGAACTCTTTCAGTACCGGATGAGGATCCGCCGGGAGCGTTTCTGGCAGAATGCGCTCGCCCGCGCTGGCCTTGCCGTTGCTGTCGACGTTAATATCATGGGTACCGTGAGCGAGCGTTCCGCTCTGCGCATCCTTCCAGCGCTGTTCATTCAGATACTGCAGAACAGCACGACGGTCGGCGGTGGAATAACGGTCTTTGCCATCACCCACACCATGGCCCATCGCCCGGCTCATGTCGTACATCACGCTGGTGGCCACCGCTTTAACGCGGGTATCCATCGCAGCGTCGTTCAACGCCATGCCGCCCCAGCCGCAAATACCGAGCAGCCCGATACGGTTGCGATCCACCTCTTTTTGCAGCCCTAAGAAATCCACCGCCGCGCTGAAATCTTCAGTGTTGATATCCGGTGAAGCGACGTTTCGCGGATAGCCACCGCTCTCACCTGTATAAGAAGGATCAAACGCCAGGGTAACAAATCCCTGTTCCGCCAGCGTCTGCGCATACAGGCCGCTGGATTGTTCCTTCACCGCGCCAAAAGGCCCGCTGACAGCAATCGCTGCCAGCTTGCGATCGCCGCGATCTTTGGGCAGGTAAAGATCGCCTACTAAAGTAATCCCATATCGATTCTGGAACGAGACCTTACGATGATCGACTTTCTGGCTCTCGGCGAACGTCTTGTCCCATTTATCGAACATCGAAACAGGGGCATTCGGATTGGTTGAATCTGCATAACTCATTGTCGTGACTCCACTTAATGATGCG
The DNA here is from genome assembly GCF_035271705.1 of Buttiauxella sp. Classification (GTDB taxonomy): domain Bacteria; phylum Pseudomonadota; class Gammaproteobacteria; order Enterobacterales; family Enterobacteriaceae; genus Buttiauxella. The sequence continues at coordinate 6,615 of NZ_DATERI010000075.1, read as the reverse complement.
AATAGCAGCATGGCAGGCATCGCGGTTTTAAGCGTTCGGGTGAAAGCTTTCATAAAAATCCTCATGAAAATAGAGAGATACAGGTTTCCTACGGACAACACTGCTGTGCTTTGTTTTGATGGGTTCATTGTAGTTAGCAGAACTAGTGCTGATTAGAGGGTGAAAATTGCTAAAATTAATACCATATTGTTATAAATCAATGCTGACACTGGCGTCATTCGTGGGGGGAGTAAATCAATGGCAAAAAGGGAGAACTACAACGAGCTTTATTTGTTTATGCAGGTGGTACGGGAAGGCAGCTTTACAGCTGCGGCCCAGAGACTGGGGCTTGCTCAATCGGGGGTAAGCCGTTCTGTTCGTGAGCTTGAAGAAAGACTTGGGGTCCAGCTACTGGTGCGCACCACGCGTAAGCTGTCGCTGACACAAGCGGGGGAGCAGCTCTATCAAAAAACGGAGTCCGGATTTGATACGTTAGATCTTGGCCTTGCCACGCTGGCGCATTATCGCGAGACGCCCTCTGGCACGGTACGTATCAATGCCAGCCAGCACGCGATTGATAAATGCCTTCTGCCAAAGCTTGCGGTATTTAAACTGCGCTACCCTGATATCCGGCTTGAACTCATGAACGAGAGTCGTTTCGTCGATATTATCGAGGAAAGATTCGATGCGGGCGTCCGTCTTGGGCCCGAAGTAGGTCAGGGCATGGTCGCAGTGCGCATTACGCCCGATATGGAGATGGCCATTGTGGGTACCCCTGAGCATTTTCGTCGCTATGGCTTTCCGCAAGTCCCCGCAGATTTAGCGGTGCATCCCTGTATCGCTTATCAGTTTGGTGACGGAAGCCTGTACGCATGGGAACTTCACCAGGATGGTAAAAAAATCACCCATCGGCCGCAGGGGCAGTGGGCTTTCGCAGACAGCTATATGGAAGCCAAAGCAGCCAGGCTGGGCCTGGGACTGGCTTATATCCCGGAAGAGCTGGTGTCTGATGATTTAGAACAGGGTTCGCTTATCAGAGTTTTACAACGCTACAGCGAGCGCCTGGAAGGCTCATTTCTCTATTATCCTCACCGCAATGTGTCGCCCGCTCTGCGAGCGGTTATCGAGACATTAAGAATTTAAGGGATGAAGATGAACCGCCCCGGTAATCCTGGAGACAACACTCTTTGTTCCACGGTGACGTGTTCATACTCAAATCTCCTGCAATGTTGGAGATTTAAGTATGATTGTCCCTCATGAGCGAGGAGCGGACGTTGAAAACCCGCGTAATATGAAAGTACTGGCATATAACTCACTGTCAGATCAGATGTACTTATTCTCTTTTTCGACAACTATTAGGTTTTGCTCGCTTCACTCCAGGTGCGTATTCATTATGGTTAACTGGAGCTATTGCGTAAGCTACTTACCAGTAATGTAAACACCTCGATAACTTTTGGCAGTGCCTGCTGCGGATCGTCGCTGGCAGCTATCCACAGGGCGGCATTCAGCGCGGCACCATTTAACAGATGTGCAGTAGCATCCGCGTCTACCGATTTGATTACACCGCTTTCGATCATCTTTATAATGCTCTGACGAGTGGATTCAAGGCAGCTATTCTGACTTGGCCACTGCGTAGGATCACCAAGGAAAGCCGGGCCATCAAGCAGAACGATGCGCTGTACTTCTGCGTCCATCGCCATCTTAATATAGGCGATCCCCTCAGCCACTAGCTTTTCCCAGTCATCACCCACAGTAGCAGCGGCAGCTTTAGCACGTAGCGCCATTTCACCATCGACCTGGGTGACAACAGCCGCAAGTAGCCCCTTTTTATCGCCAAAACTGTGGTACAGCGCTCCACGTGTCAGGCCCACGCTGGCCGTCAACTCATCCATTGATGCGGCTGCAAAACCTTTTTCGGCAAATGCTTTTCGCGCTGCCGTAATCAATTTTGCGCGATTTTCTTCCATTACTTCGGCGCGGCTTTTTGCAGCCATACGAACTCCTTGTGACATACGCTACGTATGTTATTTGACATACGCTGCGTATGTGTGCTTAATTTAACATACGGCGCGTATATTAAATCAATCGTACGCACTATGCATCCCGCATTTCATACTGACTTAATCAAAGGAATCTCCATGATCCATCGTGAACCTGTTTTCCCTGCTAATCGCCATGCTCTTTATGAAGAGCACGGTTATTCCGCCGCGATCCGTTCGGGCGATTTGCTTTTTGTTTCCGGTCAGGTGGGTAGTCGCAGCGACGGTACACCTGAGCCTGATTTTGCAGCGCAGGTGCGGCTTGCGTTTGATAATCTGGAGGCCACTCTTACAGCGGCAGGGTGTACGTTTGATGACCTGGTCGATGTCACGACTTATCATACTGATCCGGAAAATCAGTTTTCGACGATTATGCAGGTTAAACAGTCTATTTTCCCCAAGCCTCCTTATCCAAACTGGACTGCCGTTGGTGTGAACTGGCTTGCGGGATTCGACTTTGAAATTAAGGTGATTGCCAGAATTCCAGCGCAATAGGAATGCAAACTCATTCCTGCGTGTATGGCAATAATATGAACTTGAATTCCCGGAGGTTACGGGGAAACTACCCCGTTACTTTTCCAGTTCCTGTCTGATTGACTGTGCGTAACGTTAGTCATCAACTCGGTTTTACAGGCATTGCATCGCTAATGCGGTAACTTTTTGCAACAGGAAACTAGCCACAGTGAAACACTGTTTCAGGGCATATGCTCGCCTGAATTGACAGTGATAGATCTTTAGTAACTTCGGCTCCTGGCACAGGGCTGCTGTTGCAGCCCTGACAACCTTAGACTTCAATCGACTCAGAGATCTCTAACGCATCATCGACTTCAATGCCCAGATAACGCACTGTGCTTTCTAGTTTCTTATGACCCAACAGAAGTTGGATCACCCGGAGATTCTTGGTCTTCTTGTATATCAGGTAAGGTTTTGTTCTTCTCATGGAATGTGTGCTGTACAGCGAATCTTCGAGACCAAGCTTTTCTACCCATCCATGAAAAATACGGTTGTATTGCCGGGTTGAAATGTGTTGGCAGGAACCGACCCGAGATTGGAACAAGTAGTCTTTACTATGCAGGTTGCTCAGCTTTATTAGCGCTGCAACTGCTTCTCTTGTCCCTTTGGTTATCTCGAATTGGACGGGGCTACCGGTTTTCTGTTGTAACACCGTTGCTCTACTCGAAACAGAACTGCCATATGCAACATCTGATACTTTGAGTTTTACCAGATCACAGCCCCTAAGTTTACTGTCTAAAGCCATGTTGAACAGGGCTAGATCGCGTGTTTTTCCTTCCAGTTCAAGTCTGATTCGAATCCCCCAGATATGAGATATCTGAAGCGGTCTTTTTTGTCCGATGATACGATTTTTGTTCCACGGTGACGTGTTCATGCCCAAACCTCCTGCAATGTAGGAGATTTAAGTATGATTGTCCCTCATGAGCGAGAAGCGGACTCAAGGGCATATCCGCTTAGATGGTTATGCTACTAGCTATTTACTCAGCATTATCATTAGAAGGATGACGTCTGTGTCATCATCTGCTTCTGGCTTGAGGGATACGATTAAAAAGGGTATTGGCATGATAACCGTAGAGAAATCAGATCCACTTTCTCCAGACTCTCGTCACTTAATAGAAAAACTGTCCGCAGAACTCGCTTTTATTACCGGCGATAATGGCAAAAGCAACTTCATAATAGACTCAGTGAATGAGGACAGAGCTTTGTGGGTCCTGGCGAAGGACAGCAGGGGAAAACCGGTAGGATGCGGAGCTATTCGACCGTTAACTGAAAATATAGCTGAACTTAAAAGGATGTTTTCGGACCGTATTTCCCGGTATTGGTAGCGCCTTGCTGACCTTCCTGGAAACAACCTCGAAGAGCATGGGATATAACGAACTCTGGCTTGAAACGCGACATATTAACCGTAAGGCTGTTAATTTTTATAAGAAAAACGGATACATACGTATAGAGAATTATGGACCATACGTAGGCCGAGAAGAGGTGGTGTGTTTTGCGAAGTCCTTACAACTCTGAAATGATGTTTTGTGATTGCACTTCGCCGTTGTGAACTCTGTAAAAAGCAAGAATAAAAACTCCGCTGGCGGTAAATCCTATTTGGTTAAAATCGCCTTCACCGGAGTTTTACCGAATGGCACTGCGGGGAAACCGGCACGCGTTACAATCTGTGCTGGTCGTTGACCGGACAGTTTTTCATTAGCCTGCTGGCAAACTATCCTATTTGCCTCCGGTTAAAGTGCCGCCGCATCAGGAGGGGATGAGCGTAGTGCTTCAAGATCGGCATTGTCACCAAATATTCCCCAGTTACTTTCCGGGAATTCATGGATGACGACATAGACTGGCATCAACCCGGTATGCGTTCCGAAGTATCGTCCGGCGATTGTCGTTGTCCCCTGAATCAGGCGGCGCTTACCTGTGTCATCAAGTCCCCTTTAATAATGTGTATCTGGACTGAAACCACTCGCAGGGTGGCAGGAGAGTCGCCCATGAAAACAGCATCAGCGGCGTAGTCATTGAAATAAGTCCAGACTGTACTCCTGACAAACGGAGACTGAGGCAGATGCTCGCAGTCCAGCGCCAGTTCTGTCAGTGCAGAGCAAACGTCCCTGCGGGCATCAATGTCAAATGTGCCTGAGGGAGCAGGGATGATGATTTTTGGCACTGTTATTCTCCACTTTTAAAAGGAATACGCCATATGGGAATGGCGTATTCTTTGATATGGACGGATATACTCAGTATCAGATGGTCTGTCCGCCTGAGACTTCAATGCGCTGTGCGGTAACCCAGCGATTATCTTCTCGCAGCAGGCTGGCTATCATCGGACCAATATCATCGGGGACACCGACACGGCCGAGAGCAGTCATGGCGGCAAACTGAGCATTCACATCCGAATTGTCCCGCACGAGTCCGCCACCAAAATCGGTTTCGATCGCGCCGGGTGCAACGGTATTAACAGTGATACCCTGTTGACCCAGTTCACGGGCCATATAGACACTCAGCATTTCTACAGCAGCCTTTGCTGCTGAATAGGCTGAAAAACCAGGATAGGAGATGCGAGTCAGGCCGGAAGAGAAGTTGATGATGCGTCCGCCATTGGCCAGCAAAGGCAGAAGCGCCTGTACCAGGAAAAATACCCCTTTAACATGCACATCAAACAGTCCGTCAAACTGCGCTTCCGTCGTCTCTGCCAGCATGGCAAACTCACCATGACCTGCGTTATTGATGAGATGGTCGAATGTATCGCGACCCCAAACCTCTGAAAGTTGGATGCGCAGTATGTCAGCAAATGCGGGGAAGCTCGCGCTGTTGCTCAGGTCAAGCTGCAGTGCGACAGCTTTACGTCCCAGACGCTGGATTTCAGCAACAACCTCTTTTGCCTGCTTTTCGTTGCCTCTGTAGGCAACAATAACATCACCGCCACGTTCGGCAATAGAGAGTGCGGTATTACGACCCAGGCCACGGTTAGCCCCTGTTACGAGAGTGATTTTGCTCATGATATGTCCTTACTGTGACTGTGTTGTTGGTCCATATACAGTATGGGAATTCATGAGTGCCGCCTTGCCTGATAGTGGGTGTTTTTTGCCTGATAATATTTTTATGGTGTTTTTTTTTCGATGAAAGCCATAATGACTGCATCTATTCTTGCCTGAAAACGCTGCATGAATAACGAACTTTTGAATCTCTGCCGTCACTATGCAGATGAGTGTTCTGGTCATAACGGTGTAACTGTCACGCCTGCTCAGGGAGTGACTATTGTACGTTCCCTCCATCCTGGGGAGTTGCAGGTGGCAATATCAAAGCCGTTAGTAGCTATGCTGTTGCAGGGACGTAAAAGAGTAACAACCGGCTCTGACAGCTTTGAATATGGCCCCGGAGAAGCGATGGTAATATCCGCTGATATACCGACAATGAGCCTGATAACAAAGGCCAGTGTCAGCGAGCCCTATTATTCACTTGTTCTGGAACTGGATATTGAGCTTCTGCGTGAACTTAAGGCTGCTATGCCGGTTGAGAAAAGCCACTCTTCGAACAGTATCCATGTTGAACCGATCCGTACCGATGTGGCAGATACCGCATGCCGTCTGGTAAAGCTGTTCCGAGAACATGAAGCGCTCAATATCCTCGGTAAGGGTTTAATACGTGAGCTACATTACTGGTTGCTCAGAAGTGAGCACGGGGCAGCCATCAGGGTCCTTGGCGCAATGGACAGTCACGCAGGCCGAATAAACCGCGCAATAGCAGTACTGCGAAATGATTTTATGCAACCAATAAGAATCAAAGAACTTGCCAGCACAGCAGGCATGAGTGTGTCGGTATTCCATCAACATTTCCGGTCACTCACCACGCTGACGCCTCTGCAGTTTCAGAAACAGCTCCGCCTGATTCATGCCAGAAATCAGATGCTGACAAATGGCGTGGGTATCACTCACGCAGCTTCTGCTGTTGGTTATAGGAGTGTTTCTCAGTTTACCCGCGAATATGCCCGAATGTTTGATATTCCACCAGGGCGAGATATCAGGCTGCTCAGAACCCGCTCTCTTCAGAAATAAAAAGGGAAATGGGCTTTTTCAACGAACAGCTATGA
>NZ_DATERI010000074.1:0-17801 GCF_035271705.1 Buttiauxella sp. | reverse complement strand
AAGCATTAAGAAAAACGTAATAAGCCACTAAAATAAATAGGTTTTATCACTTAACGTGCCATTGATAAATTGCATGGAAGGATTAAAGAAGCTCACAAATATGAATTGTTGGGAGTAGGGGTTTATATGTTCAGGGGCAGTTATTTAAGGGTGGAAAACCTTAACGGCTCCCACCCCATAAAACCTAGTGGGTGCCAGGCACTGCCTCGCCGCCGATCATCACCAGCCCGGATTCGGCTCGCATAAAGCGCGGTGCTCTTAAATCCTCAGCCAGTAAGGTAACCATCTCAAACAATATTCCGGTGATCTTCTCCACCTGATCGGGTGATTCCAGCTGGTTCAACAGCAGCATAGTCAGCGCTGCACAATATTCGCGCAGAGTTTCTGAATCGGTGGAAAGTGGGCAACGGTAGTCGTCTGGTTTAGTTATGTCTGTAGTCAGGCTTTCGATGAGATGTTCAGGCAACGGAGATTTTAGAGTAAATTTCAGGACGTCTAATCCAGCCAATAACCGCCCACATAATGCCATGCATTCAACGTGATTATCGTTTTCGATCAACCCATCAACATAGCGTTGGCATTGTTCAAGAACCTGAAAGAGATCGTGGGTTGCACCCAGCGGCGTTTTTAACAAAGTGGTGATTGCAGGCTCGATTTCAGGACGAGCGGATGTGTTACTATCGGCGTTAGCCATAGCGTTACTCCTTAACAGTTAACGTTTGTGGTCAGACGCCTCGGCAGTGTTACCGCACTCCGGGGCGTTGTTTGTTACAGGCGGGCCATGATAATGTGCCCCCCTATAATGTTTGTATATTGATCAATATGGGGCCCCATGTCAATCATCAGTCGTGATAAAAAACCAAAAGGCAGCGGTAAGTCCCCACACTTCAAAATGCGTATTGATCCCGCATTGCGTGAACAGTTGGATGTAGAAGCCGCAGAACAAGGCATGAGTCTGGCGAACTGGTTTAAGAACCTGGCACGCGAAGCTTTGAAGAAGAAAGGAATTGAACCGAAGGGTTGAGCGTTTGTCGCCCTCACCTCGGCCCTCTCCCCGGGGCTGCCTTTTATAAACATTTCGCTCTGGCAATCTGTCAGGGTGAGATCTGTAAGATGAGAGCTTTTTCCGTTCACCCGAACGTCTGGCGACTTCTGCAACCGTTGTTAACGGTGAACGTATCAAGGAGAGAACGCCCTCTCCTTGATAATCCTGGCGCCCGGTCATTAAATTGCCGCTGCGCGGTAACCCCAGCTTATCCCCAACGTTCAGGCTCGTTCCAGACGATCGCTCACTTTCACGGCGGACGGCAGCTCAACCCTGAATTATGGGTAACGCCGGGGCAATTTATACCGGGAACAAAGTCAAAACCGGTCTGGCTTTTGACTTTGGGTTTTGCCGTTGACCTTTGAGTCCGGCATAAATCGCCTCCGTTTTGACTGTAAGGAGCGGGTCTCGCCGTCGGGAACGGCGAGAGGTTGTGAGCGCCTGGAGCGCGTCGCAACCGACCCAGCGAATGAAAGGAAAAACGGAGGTTTACCGCGAAGCGGCGATTTAAACGCCGGGAGCCGGGATTATCAAGGGTGCTGCGGTAGCACCCTTGATGCGTTCACCGGTTCGGTGGCTATAGAAACAACTGAACGTTTAGTGAACGGAACCTTCTCTGGCTTTGCAGGAACCGTCCAAGAGACAGCACAGGCAGAGGGTGAGGGCGTTCTGAACTAACGAATTTCCCCGTTCTCATCCTGATCAACAGCGAAACACGCCACCAGTTGGCCACCGTACTCTTTAAGCTGCGGCTGCAACTGCGTGCACGGCCCGAAACGGCGACGGCAGCGGGCGTTGAACGCACAACCCGGAGGCGGGTTCAGCGGGCTTGGCAGCTCGCCAGTGAGCTTGATGCGCTCGCGGCGGTCGTCTGGATTCAGACGCGGAGTCGCAGACAGCAATGCCTGAGTGTACGGGTGACGCGGGTTCGAGAAGATCTGGTCTTTCGTCCCCTTCTCCACACAACGGCCCAGGTACATCACCATCACTTCGTCGGCAATGTGTTCAACCACAGATAAATCGTGGGAGATGAACACATATGACAGCCCCATTTCCTCCTGCAAATCCATCATCAGGTTCAGAACTTGCGCCCGCACGGACACGTCCAGGGCGGAAACCGGTTCATCGGCGATCACCACGTCCGGGTCCAGCATCAGGCCACGGGCGATAGCAATACGCTGACGCTGGCCGCCAGAGAACATATGCGGATAGCGGTCGTAATGCTCGGTTTTCAGGCCGACCTTCGCCATCATCGCCAGTGCTTTTTCACGGCGCTCAGCTTTGCTCAGGTTGGTGTTGATTTGCAGCGGCTCTTCAAGAATTTGTCCCACTTTTTTACGTGGGTTCAGGGAGCCGTACGGGTTCTGGAAGACTATCTGGATTTTCTGGCGACGCAGCTTTTCTGCTGTTTCGTCAGGTTTAAGCAAATCCTGACCCTGGTAGTAAAGCTCGCCACCGGTCGGGATTTCGATCATCGTCAGCAAGCGCCCCAGCGTGGATTTACCACAACCGGACTCGCCCACTACCGCCAGCGTTTTGCCGCGCTCGAGATCAAAAGAGACGCCATCCAGCGCTTTTACCAGACGTTCCTGGCCGAAAAAGCCTTTCTTCACCGGGTAGTGTTTTTTCAGGTCGATGGCCTGCAACAACGGCTGTTGTGTGGTGGCCTTGTCGGTACTCATAGCGTTGGCCTCCCGGCATCATCGAGTGGGAAATGGCATTTGGACTGACGCCCGTTGTCCACCATGTTCAGTTCTGGCTCTTCAGTACGGCAGCGATCAGTCGCATACGGGCAACGTGGGTTGAGCAGGCAACCGTTCGGTCGGTCATATTTGCCCGGAACCACACCTGGCAGCGATGCCAGACGCGCTTTGTCCTGCGCAAACTCAGGTAACGCACGCAGCAGTGCCTGGGTATACGGATGTCGCGGCGCACGGAATATGTCGTGCGAAGCCCCTGTTTCCACCACTTGCCCGGCGTACATCACGATGATTTTGTGTGCCGCTTCAGCCACCAGTGCGAGGTCATGGGTGATAAGAATCAGCGCCATGTTCTCTTTTTGCTGCAGTTCCAGTAACAGCTCGATGATTTGCGCCTGGATGGTCACATCCAGCGCGGTAGTCGGTTCATCCGCAATCAGCAGCTTAGGACGACAGGCGATCGCCATGGCTATCATCACACGCTGGCTCATGCCGCCAGAAAGTTGGTGCGGGTAAACTTCAAGACGCGAAGCCGCATCAGGAATGCCCACCAGGTTCAACAAGTCGATAGCACGCTGACGACGGGTACTTTTGTTGCCGCCCTGATGCACCTTGATGGCTTCCATAATCTGGAAACCGACGGTGTAGCAAGGGTTCAGGCTGGTCATCGGGTCCTGGAAGATCATCGCCACTTCGGCACCGACCAGGTTACGACGCTCTTTCTCAGAAATCTTCTGCAGATCCTGGCCGTTAAACTCCAGTTTCTCAGCCATCACGCGGCCAGGGTAATCAATCAGCCCCATAATCGCCAGCGAGCTGACGGATTTACCAGAACCTGATTCCCCAACGATACCGACCACTTCGCCCTGATTTACGCTATAGCTCACGCGGTCTACGGCACGGAACGGTGTCTTTTCGTCGCCGAAATGCACCGATAATTTATTTACATTCAATAACGCCATTACGTAGCCCTTTACTGCTTGAGTTTAGGATCGAGTGCATCACGCAGCCCGTCACCCATCAGGTTAAATGCCAGCACCGTCAGCAGGATGGCGACACCAGGGAAGGTGACCACCCACCAGGCACTTTGTGCGAACTGCAACACGTCGGAGAGCATGGTGCCCCACTCTGGTGTTGGCGGTTGCGCACCCATGCCGAGGAAGCCGAGAGCGGCCATATCGAGAATGGCGTTAGAGAAACCAAGCGAGGCCTGCACGATAAGCGGTGCCAGGCAGTTAGGTAAAATGTTGATGAACATCTGGCGCATCGGGCTTGCACCCGCAACGCGCGAAGCGGTCACGTAGTCGCGATGCACTTCCACCAACACCGCACCTCGCGTCAGTCGCACATAGTGCGGCAACGCAACAAAGGTCAGAGCCAGCGAGGCGTTAACTATCGACGGGCCAAAAATCGCCACCAGCACCAGAGCCAAAAGCAGGCTTGGCAGTGCCAGCATGATGTCGACGACACGCATGATAATGTTGTCGATAAGGCCACCAAAGTAGCCAGCCACCAGGCCGAGCACCACACCCATCATCAGTGACAGTACCACCACCAGGCAGCCCACCAGCAGCGACAGGCGCGCGCCGTACATCAGGCGCGCCATGATGTCGCGGCCTACGTCATCAGTACCGAGCAGGAACTGCCAGCTACCGCCTTCCTGCCAGACCGGTGGGTGCAGCAATGAATCACGGAACTGTTCTGCAGGGCCGTGCGGTGCGAGGACGTTGGCAAAAATAGCGATCAAAATCATCGCGGTGACATACACCAAGCCGACGACTGCGCCTTTGTTGCGTTTGAAGTAGTGCCAGAATTCCTGGAATGGCGTCATTGGGACTGGCGCCGCTGCCACTGTACTTTCAGTGACTGTTTTTTCAGTTGATTGCGTCATGATGGCCCCTTATTTCTTATGGCGTATACGCGGGTTCACCACGCCGTACAGGATGTCGACTATCAGGTTAACGAGGATAATCATCGTCGCCACCAACAATACGCCGCCCTGTACTACCGGGTAGTCACGACGTTGCAATGCATCAATCAACCAGCGGCCAAGGCCCGGCCAGGAGAAGATAGTTTCCGTCAGAATCGCACCTGCCAGCAACGTTCCCACCTGCAAACCGATAACGGTGACCACGGGCAGCATGGCGTTGCGCAGAGCATGAACCACGATAACGCGCATACGGGTCAAACCCTTAGCGCGAGCGGTACGGATGTAATCTTCGCCCAACACTTCGAGCATGGATGAGCGGGTCATACGCACGATAACCGCCAGCGGGATGGTGCCGAGCACCACGGCAGGCAGCACCATGTGCGCCACGGCGTCGATAAAGTCGCCCGGCTCGCCCCATATCAGGGTATCGATAAGCATAAAGCCGGTGAGCGGCAAGGTGTCGTCCAGGAATACCGTATCGCTGACGCGCCCCGAGACTGGCGTGAGGTTCCAGTACACTGAAACCAGCATGATTAACATCATGCCCCACCAGAAAATAGGCATTGAGTAGCCCGTTAACGCGATGCCCACAGAGGTGTGGTCGAACACAGAACCGCGCTTAACCGCAGCCAAAACACCAACCGGAATACCCACGGCAACGGCGAACATCATGGCGCATACACCGAGTTCCATCGTCGCTTTAAAGCGAGGGACGAACTCGTCCCAAACAGGGAGACGGCTTTTTAACGAAATGCCCAAGTCACCGTGCATCACACCCCAAATATAATGGATGTATTGCTGCCACATTGGCTTGTCGAGACCGAGTTCGGCCAACAACTGAGCATGACGTTCAGGAGAGATACCGCGCTCACCGGCCATTATCATCACCGGGTCACCGGGGATCATATGGACGAAAGCGAAGGTAAGAAGGGTAATACCGATAAACGTGGGGATAACTAACCCCAGACGTCGGAGGATGAACTGCAACATAACCCGGATTCTCTGTAGTGACTGAAAAGCTTGCGATAATCAGTCTGTATTACTCACATATCACAAATATTAAGTCCCTCTCTCCGGCATTGCCTGTCGCTTATCCACTGTGAGTGGACAACAGTCGCCGAAGAGAGGGGCTATCTGTACTTATTATTCTACTGACACGTTCTCAAAGTGGTGTTTGCCCAATGGGTCAACCACGTAACCTTTCACTTCTTTGCGTACTGGCTCGTATACCGTGGAGTGAGCAACGATCAGTGCCGGAGCCTGGTCATGCATCACGACCTGAGCTTGCTTGTACAGCTCGATACGCTTGTTGTGATCGTCTGTTGCACGTGCAGGTTGGATCAGGTCTTCAAACGGCTTGTAGCACCAGCGAGAGTAGTTAGAACCGTCTTTCGCCGCTGCACAGCTGAACAGGGTGGCGAAGAAGTTATCCGGATCCCCATTGTCGCCAGTCCAGCCCATCATCACAGCCTGGTGCTCACCTGCTTTGGCGCGTTTCAGATACTCGCCCCACTCGTAGGTTACGATTTTGGCGGTCACACCGACTTTCGCCCAGTCAGCCTGAATCATCTCAGCCATACGGCGAGCGTTCGGGTTGTACGGACGTTGTACTGGCATGGCCCACAGGTCAACGGTGAAGCCTTCAGCGTGGCCGGATTCTTTCAGCAGCGCTTTCGCTTTTTCAGGATCGTAGGAATCGTCCTTCACGTCATCGTTGTAGCCCCACATGGTTGGTGGGATCAGGTTTTTAGCCGCAGTGCCTGCGCCCTGGTAAACCGCTTTGATGATCGATTCTTTGTTCACCGCGTAAGTCAGCGCCTGACGCACTTTTACGTCATCAAACGGTTTCTTCTCGGTGTTGAAAGACAGGTAACCCACGTTCAGGCCAGCCTGTTCCATCAGGTTGATGCTCTTGTCTTCTTTCATGCGAGCGATGTCAGCCGGGTTTGGATACGGCATAACCTGGCACTCGTTTTTCTGCAGTTTTGCGTAACGCACAGAAGCATCAGGCGTGATGGAGAACACCAGACGGTCGATCTGTGGCTTAGTACCCCAGTAACCTGGGAACGCTTTGTACAGAATGCGAGAATCTTTCTGGTATTGCAGCAGCTGGAACGGACCGGTACCGATTGGGTTCAGGTCAGTTTTTTCCGGCGTGCCGGCTTTCATCATGTTGTCAGCGTATTCTTTGGAAAGAATAGAGGCGAAGTCCATCGCAAGGTCAGCCAGGAATGGCGACTCTGGACGCGTCAGTACGAACTGAACGGTTTTGTCGTCCACTTTCTTGATTTCGCTGATCAGGTCAGACAGGCCCATGCCTTCAAAGTATTCGTAGCTGCCGCCAGAAACTTTATGGTACGGGTTATTTGCATTTTTCTGGCGATCAAAGGAGAACACAACGTCGTCAGCATTTAAGTCACGCGTTGGTTTGAAATCTTTGTTGTCCTGCCATTTCACGCCCTGGCGCAGATGGAAGGTGTAAGTTTTACCGTCAGCACTCACTTCCCACTTTTCAGCAAGACCTGGGATGATTTCGGTGGTGCCGATTTTGAACTCAACCAGACGGTTATAAATTGGCACTGAGCTGGCATCGTAAGTCGTACCAGAGGTAAATAGCTGAGGGTTAAAACCTTCTGGGGAACCTTCTGAGCAATAAACCAGTGTTTTTGCCTGAACGCTAGCTGCTACGGTCAGGGCCACCAGGCTCAGACCAAATTTCAGCATCCCTGACTTCTTCAAGGAAAGACTCATTCTTCTGCTCCGTTGTGATGTTCCCTTCATCTTCCTTGCCACAGCTTTGTTGATAGCGTTGACTCACGCCGTCACTTACCCACGTAAGCTCTCGGTGATTCGTTTGATTGCCATCACGCTGAAACAAGAAATCTATTGGGACATATGTCGTGTTGTTTTTATCCGTTAGACCTTTGTTATATGAATGCGGTCCGTTCGGTGTGCCCGGAGGCGATGGTGAGGCCAGGGGTTCCTTTCGCCAGGCTAGCTGTGTGGTAGTGCAGACTGTCCATAATTTGCCCCTCACGCCCTACAATCTGTCAATAGATGAGTAAAACGTCAATATAGGTAACGGGGATTTACAACCGAGGTGAGAAACGGCGAACAAAGTTAAAAAAAAGCCAGCCACTCTATTTCCAGCAGGGAAATTTATGCTACTGCCATGTTCCCAGATTATTACACTGCCTGAGAGGCATACAGCAGCTGTATTCAGTTGTGCAAATTCTGTAATATTTCTTGCCGAATGCTGATTATCTGAACGATATGTTTTGTGATCCATGTCTCTTACAGCGAATCATGCTGGTATAAAACATAAGCAACAGGGTATTAACCCACGATTTTCCATAACAAAATACAATGGAAAATGTCACAAAATCGTCCGCACGAGGCTGATACAACGTAAACAGCGACAGAAACCCGACTTTGGAGATTCTGCTCATCTACAAACTCAAACTACAGACGTAAAAAAACCCAACCTTGCGGTTGGGCTTTCTTGAATTTTATCAGCGAGAGAGGATGACTTGTCACTGCGTGACGCGCCCTGCGGGTCGTTGCTAAAGCAACGTTGTCTCGCTACGCTCGGCTCAAACCTCCTTCGGAGATTCTCATCCTCTACAAGCTTCAGATGCAAAAAGACCAACCCGAAGGTTGGTCTTTTCTAAATTTGGTCGGCGAGAGAGGATGACTTGCCACTTCGTGACGCGCCCTGCGGGTCGTTGCTAAAGCAACGTTGTCTCGCTACGCTCGGCTCAAACCTCCTTCGGAGATTCTCATCCTCTACGAACTTCAGATGCAAAAAGACCAACCCGAAGGTTGGTCTTTTCTAAATTTGGTCGGCGAGAGAGGATTCGAACCTCCGACCCACTGGTCCCAAACCAGTTGCGCTACCAAGCTGCGCTACTCGCCGAATACGGAGCGCATAGTACTGCGCACCGTTTTAACCGTCAATCCCAGAAACCTAAAATTATGTCCGTTTGATTCAATTTCCAGCAGATGTGGCGAAAAAGTTACTGCGCAGCCTTCTGCGGCACATGACACCAGTTGTTATTCTGGTTAATACCGCCGTCCGGCGACGTGTATCCCAGGCAACCCATAATCGTGTCATACAGCTCAACATGACGGTGCGCCACTTTCATTTTCGCTTGTTCTTGCATGTGCTCAAACTCACGCGCCCGGTCCGGGTTTTCCAGATACTTATCTGAAGCCCACACTAACAGCGGAACACGGAATTGCTCCGGTGGTGCCATTTCACGTGGCGTACCATGCAGGTGCTTCTTCTCATCGATGGATTCACCATGATCCGAGGCGTAGAAAATAATTGCCCGCTTATCACGCAACTGGGAAATCACACTATCCAGCACCGTATCGGTATAAAGTATTGAGTTATCGAATGCGTTAATCAACTGCTCTTTACTGCACTCTGAATCAATACTGACGCACTCAGGAGCCCATTTAGCGAAGCTGCGCGGATAGCGTTGCACGTAAGAGAAGTGCGAACCTTTGGTATGCAGAACAATCAGATGCTTGCCGTCAGGATGCTTGTCAACCGAACGTTTCATCTCCTCAACCAGCAACATATCGTCGACTTGCTTGCCTGTGTTACGTGGCTCAGCAGCAATTTGCTCACGATAAGAGAAGTTATCAGCCATGGTGTTGCCGTAGAACCACAATTCACTTTGCATCGCAAACAGGTCGGAGCTAAAACCAAGTTGCTTGAGTACGGCAAACACGTTTTGTTCTTTTAAAGTCCGTTGCGGGTTGTCTTCCGCTCCACCTTCGCGCACAAACATACAGCGCAGCGAAAGCTTAGTCGCGGTATCGCAGGATTCCCCGCGGAAAGCCACGAGGTTTTTCTCATTGGCGAGTTTTGGCGTGGTATCACGGTCATAACCAAAAATACCCATGTGATCCCAACGAGCCGTTTCGCCAATCACAAACACGACATAGGTATCATCCAGCTCTTTGGGAGCGACATAAGTAAACTTCTTTGCGGGGTTAATCAGTGAGTTGTTATCTGTCGACTCATCGGCCTGAGCCCAGGCAAAAAGACCTAAAGCGGAAACCCAGTTTGATGGCAAATAGGAGTTAGCAACTACGCCGCCATAGCTTGGCAAATCAACGGTAGAACGTTTCTCAGTACGATTCTGTTGTTTATCAAGGTAACGCAATGGTGCCCAAACCATCAGCCCAGCCAGCAGCACAATGGCCACATTCTTGATGCGATGACCCGGAGTTTTTAACTGATGCAGCAAAGTGTCACGCGTGTTGCTGCCCCAAATTAGCGCCAGCGGGATAACACTGACCAAAATCATCCACATGACGAACTGATAGCCGACAATTTCTTTAGAAAGGTCGATGTCGGTGGTCATCACCGAAGCAATAATCCCGTAGCCAATCACGACGTTGAGTAACGTCATGTAATAGCTTGCAGCGACAGAAAACACCACAATCACTGAGGCGATAACGCGCCAAACCGTGCGGCCAAACAGCGATAACATACGGAGTAAAAAGAAGGTGACCAGCACACATGCCGCAATTTCGGTCATCATGGCTAATGCTTTCAAGCCACTAAATTGCTGGATGAATCCTTCAAAACGATGATAAAAAACCGAAAGGTTTAAAAATAGCCCGATGTATACCGCTAGCAGAATGCAGAGCTTCTGCTGGGTCATCGATTTAACGTAATTCATGCAGTTGTCCGAAGAAATAGTGCAAAAGAAGAAATGTCATAAGCATCACTCAGACTCCCCTTAACTTATAAAATTCTGAGCAATGAAAAATTAAGTTCGAATAAGGACGATTCTTAGTCGTTTTTTGACGCGAAATAGTAGAGCACAGGGTTGACAAAAAGTATTGGCAAAAAACGAAATCTGCCACGTAGTTTACATATATCGAGCCTGATTTACGCTTTTAAAGGGACAGAACAATAAATAGACGCCACAACCGGGTTGTGGGACATATAAGTCATTACAGGTGATGCGAAGGGGGAATCATGTTGTCACTGGAAGAACGGGCACGCCGATATGCCGCGAAGGCGCATGCAGCTTGCGATCAGCGCCGCAAATATACTCTGGAGCCATACATTGTCCATCCTGCCGCGGTGGTAGAACTGGTCAGAAGCGTCTCGCCAATTGAGGAGATGCTTGCAGCCGCCTGGTTACACGATACGGTAGAAGACACTGGCAGCACGATTATTGATATTCAGGAACACTTTGGGCCTGACGTCGCAGCACTTGTCGCCATGGTCACGAACCCCGAACAGCACTCTGGCATCAACCGCCTGAATCGTAAACGCGCCCATTTCCTGCATACTGCCAATGCCAGTTGCGAAGCACAAACCATTAAACTCGCCGACATCATTGATAACACGCGTGAAATTTTACGTTATGACCCGCATTTTGCTCGAGTCTATCTGATTGAAAAACGTATTCAGCTGGCAGGATTGCAACGTGGGAATGAGACGTTAAGAATTCAGGCACAAAGCATTATCGAACAGGGGATTTCACAATTAATGATGCCGCCGTATAACGTCCCGGCGGCATGGTTTGCGGCATTAATGGCTCGCTATCAGGCGTGAGCTTCTTGCAGTACTTCTCGTGCTGGTTGGCGGATAGTCGTGGAAATCGCCAGGGACAAAATCAGCAGCGCGAAGATGACGCAGAAGGTGACATAGAAGCCGCCGAAGACGGAGGCGATAATCGAACCACAGATACTGCCAATACCGAAGCCCAGATAAATCACACCGTAGTTTTTAGTCAGGTTATTCAGACCAAAGAACTCACTGACCAGTGATGGATAAACGGTGATGGTGCCGCCAAAGTTAAATGCCACACAAGCAATCGCGGCAAAGAATGTCACTTCGTTGAGCGGGGCGAACAACAGTGCTGCCATACCGACTAAAGAAATCACCTGGCCGATAGTGATAACGCGGATTCGGGCCATTTTATCGGACAGAATACCCAGAACCAAACGACCGCTCAGGTTAGCAATGGCGATAACAGTCACCGCGTTAGCCGCAGATTCAGCAGTCAAATGCACCATCCCCTGCGCGATATCTTTTGCCACACCAATCACATACAAACCACTCATGCAGGCAGTCAGGAACATAATGGCCAGCATCCAATACTGTGGTTGGCGCATAGATTCTGCCAGTGTGTAATCTTTTTCAGCCACGCCGTTCACTGTTTTCACTTCCTGCAATGGCGCATCTTTCATCAGCATTGAACCGAACAGAATCATCACCATTGCCATCCCACCCCAAATCATAAAGGTGCTTTCAAGGCCCACGGTCGCCAGCAAATGGCTGTCGATGTATTTGAAACCTAAGCTACCAAGGCCGTATGAACCAATGGCAATTGCGGAAATCAGACCTTTACGCTCCGGGAACCACTTCACGCAGTTGGAGAGAGTGATTAAGTAACCTGCGCCATCAGCCAGGCCCACCAACACACCCGCGCTCAGCCATAACATCAGCAGGTTATCGGAGTGAGCGGTCAGGAAGAAGCCGACACCCAGCAGCACGCCCGCCGCCATCGTGACGTTGCGAACCCCAAAACGTTCTTGCAGTTTGCCCGCGACAGAGGAAGAAATCGCCAGGCCAAGGCTTAACAAACCAAAGGAGAACGCCACCTGGCTGATTGGCTCATCCAGCTTTTGCGACAGCGCGCTATTGAACAGACTCCAGGTATAAACAGAACCCAGTGCAAACTGAGTAATGATGGTACCGATCAGGGTTAACCAGCGAGTACGGTTGTAGTTGGAATTATTCATGGCAGATGTCCGCAAAATTTAAGAGAAATCTTCTGCCGCTAAGAATAACGAAGTGCATTTTATTCCAGGAGAAAACGGCATGAGATGCACTCATGCCGGAATGAAATGCCACTGAGAGGGAATGAATGACCTGGGTGTTATATTAATTCCTTGAACAGTTAGTCATTACTATCAATATAAATGGCGTAAATGCTGATCATTAAATGTTAAGCATTCCAATTCAAGGTTAAATAATTGATCAAAACTTCGCACTGACGCCAACGTTATAAAGATAGGCTTCACCCGTCGTTAACCCTTCGGCCTGTGACATAGAAGCAAACGCCTCCATATTTTTGCCAATGGGTATATCCGCACCGACGGTGATATCCATCCAATTGCCATCCTGGCCCGACGCAACATTCGCTCTCATCCCTGACTGGGCTTTCCATAAGTTTTCACCGTACTGATGGTTATAGCTTACCTGTGCCCACGGGCGCAGATAGCCGAGCGATGAATCCAACCGCCAGCCCACAGTAGAAACGCTGGCATGCCAAAGTTGATCGTTAAATCGTGAGGCATTCGCCGAGTCACCGTATTCGTTATAGACCCCAGCTGAAGAGCCATCCCAACTGTACTTTGCGGTCGGCCCGGTGGTGAAATTTCCAGGCAAATTGATATTCCAGCCGACCCCCAAAAGTGAGCTATCAGCCTTCATACTATCGTTACCAGAAACGAGCAACAGCCCCTCCTGGTTTTGGGAGGTAAAAGAAGAACTAATCCGTTCTGCGAGAATATCGTTATAACTGGGTTGGTGACTACTGTCCCAGGTATAACGATCCTGCGCTTCGCCCGGTGCTTCCTCGACAACATATTCTTGTTGCCAGGCCATTACATTCGTAGCGTAGGATAAACAACACAAAGCCAACACCGTGGAAAGAGTGACACGGTGACCACTGCGTATATTTTTTTTCATTAAAAAGACTCCAGGAAAGAGCCAAATCCGGCTATTTTTTTTCTTTTTTTCGGGCTTGCGGATAGCCCCTAAATCATTCAAGGTGCATCGAGTCGGCTTGCGAGCGAGCCCGGATGAGCTTACATAAGTAAGTGATTCGGGTGAGTAAACGCAGCCAACAAAGAGACAACTTGAAGCATGACGGGGATAGCCCTGAATTAACTATTGTCTCTTTATCTGGCACGTCAAGTTGGCACGAGAAATTTCATCAAAGGAGAAACGTATGTTGCGTTGTGGATGGGTATCCCAGGATCCGCTTTACATGGAGTATCACGATAAAGAATGGGGCGTGCCGGTGACCGATGGACAGCACCTTTTCGAGATGATCTGCCTTGAAGGACAGCAAGCAGGTTTGTCATGGATTACGGTGCTGAAAAAACGCGAAAACTATCGTCGCTGCTTTAAAAATTTCGACCCGCAAGCCGTGGCATTACTGCAACCAGAAGACGTCGATCTGTTGGTTCAGGATGCAGGAATTATTCGTCATCGCGGAAAAATAGAAGCCATCATTAATAATGCGAAAGCGTACCTGGCGATGGAAGCCAACGGCGAGAAATTCCCCGAGTTTGTTTGGTCGTTTGTCGACAATCAGGCGCAAGTGACGCAAGCCGACACGCTTGCAGAAATTCCAACGACGACACCCGCTTCAGACGCGCTATCCAAAGCACTGAAAAAACGCGGCTTCAAATTTGTCGGCTCCACGATTTGCTACTCATTTATGCAGGCCTGTGGTCTGGTTAACGACCATGTGACGAGCTGTTTCTGCCACCCTGATAACCAGAAATGATTCGCCGCCTACGACTGGATGAAATGGATGAGCTGATCGAATTTTGGCTCGCCAGCACCATTCATGCGCATCCGTTTATTAGCGAACGCTACTGGCATGAAAGTGAGTCCATCGTGCGCAATGTCTATATTCCGCAATCTGTGACCTGGGTTTATATCGAAAACGGAAAAATAGTGGGATTCATCAGTGTGCTGGATTCACTGTTTATTGGCGCGCTGTTTGTGAGTGAACTGTTCATCGGCAAGGGGATTGGGCATGCGTTGATGGAGCACGTCAAAACGCATTATTCAGCGCTGAGTCTTGAGGTTTATCAGAAGAATCATCGGGCAGTGCATTTTTATCACCACCAGGGCTTTCGCATTGAAGAAAGCGCCTGGCAAACAGAAACACACCACCCGACGTGGATTATGAGCTGGCAGGAGGGAGAAACGCAGTAACCTCCGGCGCTGGGCCGAGATATTTTTCGGCCCATACCAACGAAGAATTCGCCGCACAGCCATTGGCCAGCCGCGAAGTTGGTATATCCAGCGTCAGCACATTTACCGCGCCGTTTTTACACAGCTTCTCGTCATTCAAATCGGGCCATGCGCCCTGATGAATGCAAACCACACCCGGCTTGATGCCATCCGTCACTAAAGCCCCCACCAACACCTGCCCACGGGCATTCCAGACGCGTACCAAATCACCATCTGCAATACCTCGTTCAGCGGCATCTTTGGGATGCAGCGTTAACGGCTCACGTCCGGCAATCGCGTATTTCTCGCGTAATGCCGCATAGTTAAGTTGGCTGTGCAGACGATGCGCAGGGTGCGACGAAAGCAATTGGAGCTGACCCGGTTTGGCATTGCCTTGCCATTCATTCGGGGCAAGCCAGCTTGGGTGTGGAGGGCAATCAGCATAAGCAAAACGGGCGATGCGCTCTGAATAAATTTCGATTTTACCGCTTGGGGTTTTTAACGGATTAACCTGCGGATCTTCGCGGAAATCAGCAAAACGGATGAAAGCAGCATTCTTTTCACTTTCTGGCATTTCTATCAGTTGGTTAGATTCCCAGAAGTGTTGGAAATCTGGCAACTCTATCTGCTGAGCAGCCCCTCGCTTACGCGCGATTTCATAGAACTCTTCCAACCATTGCAGCTCGGTTTTCCCTTCCGTAAAGCGTGATTCTCCGTCTTCTTCCCACAACGCACTGAGCTGGGCAAAAACGTCGAAATCATTACGTGCTTCATTGCGCGGTGGAACCACTTGCTTCATAGGCACCAGATGCTGGTTGCTGTAATCACCCGTCATCGTCAAGTCATTGCGCTCAAAAGATGTGGTGATCGGTAACACAATATCCGCGTGTTTTGCTGCAGCCGTCCAAAAGCATTCGGAAATGACCACCAACTCTGGCTTCTGCCAGGCTTTAATCAGGCGGTTTGTGTCCTGGTGATGAGTAAAGTTAGCACCACCCGCCCACCACAACATCCTGATATCCGGGAAGGTTTTCTGCAATCCATTATGTTGATACTCGCCACCCGGGTTTTCCAGCGCTTCAACAATGCGAGCCACCGGGATTTTTTCCACGGCATCAATACCGTTTGCCACTGAGCCCTGCATGGAACCCAACACCGCTGCGCGACGCGTCGGATTACCGCCGTTAGCAAAGTGATAAGAAAGCCCAAAACCGCCGCCTGGCGTACCAATCTGCCCAAGCATTGCCGCAAGCGTGACCAGCATCCAGTGTTTTTGCTCGCCGTATTGCTGGCGTTGCATCCCCCAGCCAGACATCAGCATGGTGCGTTTTTCACTAAATAAACGCGCCAGATCTTCGATGGTTTGCGCCGGTACGCCGCAAATCTCTGCCGCCCAATGCGCCGTTTTCGGCTGGCCGTCAGATTCACCCAACAGATAAGCCGCAAATTTGTCGTAGCCGTGAGCGCAACGCGCGAGGAATGGCGCATCATGCCAGCCATTTATCGCCAGTGTATGGGCGATGCCCAGCATCAGCGCCACATCGGTGCCCATGTTCGGCGCAATCCACTGCGCTTTTTCACCGAGGAAATCCACGGTCTCCGATCGCATCGGATCAATGGCGATCACTGTTTTGCCGCTGGCTCTGAGTTGTTCGAAATACTTCACGCCCTGTTCATCGCTGGCGTTCCATGCAATTTTCAGAGTGTTCAGTGGGTTAGCACTCCACAGCACCACAACTTCGCTATGTTCAAGTACCAATGGCCAGCTAGTTTGCTGCTGGTAAACTTCATTGGAGCCCACCACATACGACATGATGACCTGTGCCGCACCGGTAGAATAATCGCCAAGGTGCCCGGTATATCCACCCGCAAGGCTCATATAACGTTGCAGTAACGTCGCCGCTTTATGCAACACACCATTGGAGCGCCAGCCATAGGAACCGGCAAAAATAGAGTCCGCACCATAAGTCTCACGAATACGTTGATGTTGCTGGTGAATGAGTTGCAACGCTTCATCCCAGCTAATCCGCACATATTCGTCCTCACCTCGCACACCTTGTGGCGCATCGGGTGAGGCGAGGAACCCTTTTCGGGCCATAGGAAATTGCACGCGAGCTTGGCTGTGAACCTGGTCCGGAACCGCACTTTGCAATGAGTTCTCATGCGCGGTTTCCAGTGCGCCAGTGGAACTGATCACGCGCTCGCCGTCAGTTTCAACGAGCATTGGGCCCCAGTGTGCGGCCGTTAGAATTTTCTTATTTGATGAGGATGTACTTGCCAATTCGGGCTCCCCTGGTTGCAGGTGGCGGTCTAATGACCACTCAATATTTTATTTACAAAATCAGACGACTCTATAGAAACTTCTACACATTCACGCGGCATAATCAACCGCCGCTGAGCATGCGGTTGAGTTATTTAATTCACCAAGGAAATAAGATGAAAAAACGCGTCATGATGATTGCCGCTATTGTTTGTGGCACGTTAGCAGTTTCTGGCTGTACTACCAACCCTTACACTGGCGAACGTGAAGCTGGAAAAGCGGGTATTGGAGCAGGTATTGGCTCACTGGTAGGTGCTGGCGTCGGCGTTCTTTCCTCATCGAAAAAAGATCGCGGTAAAGGTGCATTGATTGGTGCCGCAGCAGGTGCTGCATTAGGGGGTGGCGTCGGTTATTACATGGATGTGCAAGAAGCTAAACTGCGTGAAAAAATGCAGGGAACAGGCGTAAGCGTAACGCGTAATGGCGACAACATCGTGCTTAACCTGCCAAACAACGTCACTTTCGACAGCAGCAGCGCAACACTGAAACCAGCAGGTGCAAACACCCTGACCGGTGTGGCGATGGTACTGAAAGAATATCCAAAAACTGCGGTTAACGTCGTGGGTTATACCGACAGCACCGGCAGCAAAGAGCTGAACATGACGCTTTCCCAACAGCGTGCAGATGGCGTGGGTAGTGCACTGATTACGCAAGATGTCGCGGCAAACCGCGTGCGTACCTCGGGTGTGGGACCTGCGAATCCCATTGCCAGCAACAGCACGGCTGAAGGCAAGGCGCAGAACCGCCGCGTAGAAATTACGCTGAGTCCATTGTCCTAATCATTAGATTTGACT
>NZ_DATERI010000073.1:0-27614 GCF_035271705.1 Buttiauxella sp. | reverse complement strand
TGTCTCCGGTTTTCACCACATGGAAATTCCACTCTGGGTGATGGTGATGACCATTGATGGAATCTACGCCGTTGGCGGTACAGTAAATTGGCGTATTGGGAATGCGTGACATCAACTCAGTCAACGCACCAGCATGGTCCTCTTCCGCGTGGTTAATAATGATGTAATCAAGCGTATTCAGGTCAATTTCACTTGCCAGATTTTGCACAAATTCACGACTGAATTTATAGTCAACGGTATCAATCAGCACTGTTTTTTCTTCGCGAATCAGATAGCTATTGTAGCTACTGCCTTTCAGCGTTTTGTACTCTGTGCCATGAAAATCACGGACTTCCCAGTCACGTTGACCAACCCATTGAATATTGTTTTTAACCTGAATAGCCATTTGCCATAACCTCAAAAAGTAAGAAAAAATTCATGCTTGTATTTGAGTTATTACAAATAGCGTGCCAGTTTTTATTTTACTGATTTATAAGTAATTATTATAAATCAGGATCGAGGTGGGTGTCATAATGACTATGGTGAAAATTGTCTTTTTGACAATTAAATTGTCTTTTTGACTATCCAGCGATAAGTTAGAGAAATTGATTAATGGAGCGCTTATGAGCCTGTCTATTACTTCTCTTGCCAACATTGCGATTGAACTGCAAAGCGGCATTTCACATCAGGATCGCTTTGCCCGTTTGATTCGTACCCTGCGTCAGCTTCTGGGTGGCGATGCGACGGCATTGCTGCGTTATGAAGCGCGGCAATTTCGCCCACTGGCGATTGATGGGTTGGCGGAAGATGTGCTCGGCAGACGCTTTGATTTAGATGCGCATCCGCGTCTGGAAGCCATTGCGCGAGCCGGCGATGTGGTGCGCTTTCCGGCAGACAGTGAATTGCCAGATCCCTACGACGGGCTTATTCCCAATCATACTGATTTAAAAGTCCATGCTTGCCTCGGTTTACCGCTATTTGCCGACCAGAACCTGATTGGTGCTTTAACCGTTGATGGTATGGACCCTTTGCAGTTCGATCATTTCAGCGATGAAGAGTTACGTTTAGTCAGCGTGTTGGTGGCGGGAGCATTAAATAATGCCATGCTGATGGAGCAACTTGAAAACCAAACACCGGCTGTGACAACCCTTCCCATCACCAGCAAAAGTAGCAGTACCGAAATGGTCGGGTTATCTGCGGGAATTATGCAGCTCAAGAAAGAGATTGAAATCGTCGCTGGTTCTGATCTGAATGTGCTGATCACCGGGGAAACGGGCGTTGGCAAAGAGTTGGTGGCGCGAGCCATTCACAACGGTTCGGCACGAGCTGCCAACCCTCTGGTGTATCTCAACTGTGCGGCATTGCCAGAAAGTGTGGCAGAGAGTGAACTGTTCGGCCACGTCAAAGGGGCATTTACCGGCGCGATTCACCATCGAATCGGCAAATTTGAAATGGCGGATAACGGCACTCTGTTTCTCGACGAAATAGGGGAGTTGCCTTTAACGCTACAGGCAAAATTGCTGCGGGTTTTACAGTACGGCGATATTCAACGCGTGGGTGATGACAGCAGCCAAAGGGTTAATGTGCGCGTGCTGGCGGCGACCAATCGTGACCTTAAACAGCATGTTCTGGCTGGGGAGTTTCGCGCCGATTTGTTCCACCGTTTAAGTGTGTTTCCGCTTCATGTTCCACCACTACGAGAACGTGGCGATGACATCACTTTATTGGCGGGATTTTTCTGCGAGCAAAGCCGCGTAAAAATGGGGCTTAAACAGGTGGCACTGAGCGATGCTGCTCGTGAATTGCTGCGTCGTTACGACTGGCCGGGGAATATTCGTGAACTGGAACATGCTCTTTACCGCGCGACGGTATTGGCGCGTTCTGGCAAGCCCGAAGGTGAAATCTGGCTTCAGCCGCAACATTTTCAACTGAGTGATACTGACCCCAAACCCGCTAGCATTCAGGTTGCGACAGGGCCAGTGGTTGATAATTTGCGTACCGCGACTGACGATTTCCAGCGCCAGATTATTATCAGCACGCTGGATACCCATGCCGGGAATTGGGCGGCGAGTGCCAGACAACTACAATTAGATGTCGCCAATTTACATCGCCTGGCAAAACGCCTTGGCGTCAAATAGTGGATAGCACTTCAGATGCGTTTCATCGCTTTATCGCTTTGGCGCGATAGTTTGCGACCCATTCGATAAACTTATCTTTTGGCAGGGCTTTGCTGAACAGCCAGCCTTGACCGTACTGCACACCTTGTTCTCGTAACCATGCGGCCTGGACGGGAGTTTCTATCCCCTCAGCGACCATTAAAATCCCCAGCGAGTTGGCCATTTCAATGATATGCGGAGTCACATTTTTATATCCGATAGCATCGACAAAAGATTTATCTATTTTGAGAATATCGATATCAAGATCCTGCAAATAACTCAGGCTTGAGTAGCCAGTACCAAAATCATCAATATAGATGGCATGACCGGCATCGCGATATTGCGCAATGATCGGTGCTGTCACTTTAGGGTCGGCAAAACCACGCTCGGTAATTTCAAATGCAATTTGATGTGGCATGATGGAATAACGCGACAAATAGGGACTTATCACTTCCAGTATATGTAAGCTGCGGATATCGCGAGTGCCTAAATTAACTGAAATATGATAGTCGGGGTGTTGACGAAGCCACTCGCCAAGTTCGAGAAAGATAAGCTCAATGACCTGTTCAGTTAATTGCGTAACCAGCCCTGTTTGTTCTGCTAGCGGAATAAAGACATCCGGGCTGAGCATAGAACCGTCTGGTTGCTGCCAGCGAACTAATGCTTCAGCGCCGACACTCTCGCCACTTTCGAGATGAACAATAGGTTGATAGACCACTCTTATTTCATGGTTTTTAATGGCATCCATCAACCGGTTGCGAGGTGATAACAGGTGACGCAAAACACGAATTAAGAACCATCCTACGAAGAGGCTGATGATTAAGCCCACAGGCAACCAAATATACAGTTGTTTATACCAGGCGACAGTCAGCGGCTCCATTGATGCCCATGCAACCATGGCCAGGCCAAGATTATTATCCCGACGAATGACATAGAAATTATTATCGCTTTGAAATTCTTCTACGCCTTGAGTGACCTGTTTGAGCCATTCATCAGAAACATACTTGCTATTTGTGGCGATAATCTCGTTTTTGAGCAGACCCACCATCGCAATATTGAGAGAATAATTTCCAAAAGGCACGACATCAATAAATGACATGGGGTCGACTAAGGCAAGATGAGGCTGTTTGCCGATAAAGATCATCTTGCGATTAAAACCGGGCATGGGTGGCGTGGTATACCAGACACTAAAGCCGCGTAGGCCGGAGCGGTCTGGTTCACCTAACGGTTCACTGTGAGTAAATAATTCCAGCGAACTGCACATAATTCGGTCATCTTGTATAAACATCACTTCTTGCACATTGCGATGTTCAAGGGCGACACGGTGCATGGCTTGTGCGTGTGCCCGGGAGCAGGTCTCGCCTTTATAGCGGTTGATATCATCAACGGCAGAAATAGCCTCGTCGATGACCTGCCCGGTACGAAGCAATGCATGATCGGCAAATTGGCCTAATTCGTTATGAAAAACTTGTTCGGCATTACGATGCGCAAAATAAATACTAAACAAAATAGGCAGCAAAATGGCCAAAATAAGTACACCGCTTACCAGGCTGATGAGCTGTCGGGATGTCATTCTTTGAGCCCCGTGAAGTGATTAATTTTTATAATGGATTCTGTAAAAGAGGTTAGTCTATCTCACATGAATGATGGATGTTATGTTTTCATGCTTAGTGTGCATGGAAAGTTCCTACGCGGGCATCTGGTGAGCATTTAATGAAGAAAAAAGAGTTTGTTATCCAGGATTTGTTGAGCAAAATTTATCAGCATAATGATTCGCAACGACGCAAATTACCGCCCGAACGTCAGCTGGCTGCGGAATATGATGTCTCGCGTTTCACTATTCGCAAGGCTCTGGAAAAACTGGTGAGTATTGGGGTCGTCG
This sequence comes from Buttiauxella sp., assembly GCF_035271705.1. Taxonomy (GTDB): domain Bacteria; phylum Pseudomonadota; class Gammaproteobacteria; order Enterobacterales; family Enterobacteriaceae; genus Buttiauxella. Next base: position 23,597 of record NZ_DATERI010000073.1, on the reverse strand, counting down.
AAATTATTCAAGGTTCGGGTATTTGGATGAATCCACAAGCCCGTAATAACCCACTGGTATATAACTCTATCACCGAAAAGCGTTTTGAGCAGATGGCTTTTCGCATGGTGAATCTGCATAAAAAGTTACCTAACCGCGAAGAGCAGCAAGTCTTTAGTGTGGGTGAAAATGATTACATCTGGCAGTTTTGCCGCGTGCGATATGTTGATAATCAAAAGGTACAGATTGAGATTTCACGCATGCCAGTGCAGGATTTCCCCGATCTCAACCAACAGGTGATTGAACAATCTATTCAGCAATATGTGCTCAGTAAAGGATTTCGAATTTCGCACCTGTTAACCAGTTATCAGGCGGTGTCGATCAGTAAAGAACAGGCGGCATTACTGGAGTGTAAAAAAGGGATCCCGGCGATGCATATCATCAACCGCGGGATCCTCGAAGGGGGACGGGTATTTGAAATCAGCGAAATCGTTGATATCAATTATTCCTGTACCTACGTCATCCCCTATAACCATGACAATTTGGCTTATCGTCAAGGGACTCAGGGGGTATGAATCGCCCCGTTGGGTAAGCGGCTTTGCGTCCACTCATGAGGGCGATATTCCACGGGGAAGTCCTCTGCTTTTTGTTGGTTAAAGCCTACGCCAATACCCGGTTTTTCAATTGGATAGATATAACCTTGTTCTGCGACTGGTGCGCCGGGAAACACTGATTCGGTATTCGGTTTATTCGGGATAAATTCCTGAATCGCCGCATTGTGCAGGTGAATATTCAAATGGGTATTCACTGCCACGCCAATAGGGGTCATATCAGATGGGCCATGCCAGGCCAGTCGTACACCAAATGCCTGGCAAAGAATGGCGAGTTTCAGCGCAGGCGTTATCCCGCCAATTTGTGAAACGTGGCACCGGATAAAATCGATGCGCCGATTCACAATGAGATCATGCCATTCAGCTGGGTTATTAAACAGTTCACCCATCGCCAGGGGAACCGAAGAGTGTGCGCGAACCTGTTCTAACCATGCACTTTGTTGCGGTGGCAGAATATCTTCGATAAACCAGGGTTGATAAGGTTCAAGCGCTTTTGCCAGTTGCACGGCTTGCTGCGGGAATAAACGTTCATGCACATCATGAAGAATATGGAACTGATTGCCGTACTTCTCGCGCAGCGCCTTGAACATCGCCACGGTATTGGCCATATATTCGTCCTGATCGTAATACGCTCCAGGCGTTGGCGATTTCGTTGCGTGCAGTCCTTGCGGTGTACCACCGTAAAAACCTAACTGGCAGCGAATGTAGCGATACCCTTGCGCCAGCAGTTTGTCGACTTCCAGGTACAACCCTTCCAGCGTTTCACTGGCGGCGTGACTGTAAGCGGCGATCGCATCTTTCGATTTCCCCCCCAGAAGTTGATATAACGGCATATCTGCCAGTTGACCTTTGATATCCCAAAGTGCCATATCGACACCGGCAATGGCATTGTTGATAACCGGGCCGTTGCGCCAGTAAGCGTTTACCGTCATCATTTGCCACAGGTCTTCAATGTTGTTGGCATCACGCCCGATAAGCAAAGGTTTGAGGTACTCGTCGACCATGGTTTTGACGGCCAGTGGGCGCTGCTGGAAAGTGGCACAACCGTGGCCAATCACACCTTTATCAGTGGTGACGCGCACCGTGACCAGATTGTGGCGGTCAGGACGAGTAATGAAGCATTCTATATTTTCAATAATGGTTGGTTTCACAAGATTACTCCACACCCTGAAATTGTTGAGGTCGTTCATGGGTGGCTAGTTATTAATTGTAGGCTTCTGCTATTTACTATCACCTTATTTTTGTGTGCAGGTAAATCATTTTTTTTGCCTATTTTTATTGGTCAGGAAAAAGTGTTCGGTGAACGTAAAAACCATACCAATTTGCTTCTTTAGCTGATTTACGTGCTTCCGTATGGGGTAAGTGTGATGTTGTTCAAAGTTTATTGGTTTGTTTTCTTGTTTGCGTTTCCCTACCATCATTGGCATTCAACACATAACAATAAGCAATTTTTTGGGGAGTGACTGATGGGGACTCGTGATGCCATTAATAATATTATTCACCTGATCGGTGGTGCGGAAAATATTAGTAAAGCCTGGCACTGTATGACGCGCTTGCGCTTCTCTTTGATTGATGAGAATAAAATTGATCAATCCGAGATTAAAAAAATCCCTGGTGTTTTAGGGGCGCAAATTCAGAGCGATCAATTCCAGATTATTATTGGCCCACAGGTGAACAGTTGGTATGAACAACTGACCCATGTGCTGGGCTCCACACCTGAACAAACTGCACCCGTCCAGCAAAAGAAAGCCCATAAAAGCCTGATATCGATGTTTATGGATACCGTGTCAGGTGTGTTTGGGCCGATTGTTCCCGCTATCGCAGGCGCTGGGATGATTAAAGGTCTGCTGGCGGGGCTGATTGCATTGAAAATGGTTTCAGCAAAAAGCGACACGGTGATCGTTATCGATTTGATTGCGAGCGGCGTGTTCTACTTTTTGCCATTTTTCCTGGCTATCTCCGCTGCGCGTATTTTCAAGACTAATGAATATCTGGCTGCTGCGGTTGCCGCATGTTTGATGTATCCATCTTTGATTGAAGCGGCAAAGGCATTGGCAACGCATTCACCCAATGCTGTTAATGCGTTCTATTTCCTGGATGTTGTGCCTATTTCGGTGTTCAACTACGCCGCAAGCGTCATCCCGGTAATTTTCTCGGTTCTGGCATTAAGTTATATCCATCGATGGGTGGATAAAATTATGCCCGATGTGTTGAAAACCGTGTTTACCCCAACACTCACCCTGTTTCTTGCAGCACTCGTCGCGCTGGTGGTGATTGGGCCGCTGGGCATTTATCTGGGCAAAGCACTGGCGTGGTTTATCGAAGGTTTGTTTGGTGTTTCGGCCAGTTTTGCCGGTCTGGTGGTCGGAGCGATTCGTCCGGTGGCTATTTTGACCGGTATGCATCACGCGATGACGCCAATTGCTCTGCAAAACTTTACCGACCGTGGTTACGACATGCTGATGCCAATGATGTTTATGGCCAACATGGCAATTGCCGGTTCCACTTTTGCTATCTGGAAGCAGAGTAAATCACGTGAAGAGCGTGCGGTCGTTCTGCCTGCGGCGATTTCAGCTCTGCTGGGGATTACAGAACCTGCGCTGTTTGGTGTTCTGACGCGCTACAAGAAAGCGTTTATTGCGGCAACCGTTGCAAGTTCTATCGCTTCGGCGTTCATTGCCTTCTTCGGTGTACGTTTGTATGGCTATATTTTATCGAGCATTTTTAGTCTGCCCGCTTATATCGGCCCGTACTTAATCTTTGCGCTAATGGGTGTGACACTGGCGTTAGGGTTGTCGTTTATCATGACCACGTTGTTGGTGCGCGAAAAGGCATAAGTGAGGAATTGTAGGACGGGTAAGCATAGCGTCACCTGCCGAAGCGGATGCTAAAGGTGAATGGCGCTATCGATTACCCACCCTACAAAATTAAATGATTATGTTAACGTCGGTGTGCCAGGCGACGCACTAAACGGTCACCGACACTTTGTACTAATTGCACCATAACCACTAAAATCACCACCGTGCCGATCATGACCTGATCGTTAAATCGCTGGTAACCATAACGAATCGCCAGATCTCCGAGCCCACCGCCACCAATCACGCCAGCCATTGACGAAAAGCCAATCAGCATCACGACTGTGAGTGTGATCCCTGCCAGCAGTGCGGGTAGCGCCTCGGGTAACAGCACTTTTCCAATGATATGCCAGACATTGCCACCCATCGATAAAATGGCTTCGATACGTCCTTTGTCGACTTCATCTAATGCGTTTTCCACCACGCGGGCAAAAAACGGAAATGCGCCAATCGTGATAGGTACCACGGCTGCTGTACTGCCCAATGTGGTGCCAATAATAATGCGGGTGAAGGGGATTAAGGCAATCAACAGCACAATAAACGGCAGTGAACGCCCGACATTCACCACACTCCCGATAACTTGATTGAAAACCGGAGCGGGCAGCACGCCACCGCGACGGGTGAGAAACAGCAACACACCAAGCGGTAAACCGATAATCACGGTAAATAGCGCCGCCAGCCCGACCATGTAAAGCGTATCGAGCGTGCCATCAAGCAGTAATGGCCACAAATCTTCCCATGCTAGGCGACTTCGCATAACACTCTCCCTGAAACGCCAATCCGGCGTAGAAATGCTTGTTCTGCCGCGTCACCAGGTAGTAATGCCTGGCGGAGGCGGGAATAGGGCGTCGCCAGCAATTCAGATAGCGAACCGCTTTCGACTAACTTACCGTTTTCTAAAAGTGCGGCGTGATCGCAAATCGCTTTCACCACTTCCAGTTGATGGGTGATCAGCACAATCGTGACGCCGAGTTTACGGTTGATATCCATCAGCAGCGCCAGCACAGAAGCGGTAGTTTCGCTATCTAATGCGCTGGTGGCTTCGTCGCAAAGCAGGACATCAGGATGTGCTGCCAGCGCCCGAGCGATACCGACACGTTGCTTTTGCCCACCAGAAAGTTGCGAGGGAAATGCCTGTGCTTTATCGCTAAGCCCGACTAATTCGAGCAATTCTGTGATGCGTTTCTGGCGATCCTCACGCCGTTGACCCGCGATTTCCAGCGGCACGGCAATGTTGTCCGCCACATTGCGTGCATGAATCAGATTGAAGTGTTGGAACACCATTCCGGTGCGCTGGCGATGTGTGCGCAATTCACGATTATCGAGCGTGGTGATATCCACGCCATTCATCAGGATACGGCCCGATGTGGGCCGCTCCAGTAAATTAAGGCAGCGAATCAAGGTACTTTTCCCAGCACCACTGCGCCCGAGAATGCCGTAGATTGCGCCATCCGGCACAGTCAGCGAGATATCGTCCAGTGCCGGTTGGCCTTCTCCGGCGTACACTTTGCTCAGCCGCTCGAGGGTAATCATGATTGCGGAGTGGCGACCGGGATCACGGAGCCGTTAAATTGCTTGCGTATAAAATCAGCAACCTGTGGCGATTGCAGATCTTTCGCCAACTCTTTGATGCGTGGATCGTTAGCCAGGTTTGGATTGGTGACCAGAATATTGGCGTATGGATTGTGCGTAGCACTTTCCAGACCCAGCGCATCTTTCGACGGCGTTAAACCGGCTTCCAGCGCGTAGTTGCCATTAATAACGGCCAGATCAACATCATCAAGCGAACGTGGCAGTTGCGGTGCTTCGATCTCAACGAGCTTCAGATTCTTAGGATTACTGGCGATATCACGCGGTGTGGCCTGATTCACTGCAGCATCTTTAAATTCAGATTTCAGCGTAATAAGCCCTTTATCCTGCAAAAGATAGAGTGCGCGACTCAAGTTGGTGACGTTGTTCGGTATTGCAATGGTGGCGTTATCAGGAACCGACTTTAGGTCTTTATATTTGTGTGAATAGATACCCAGCGGCTCGATATGCACGGTCGCGGCGACGGTGAATTTTTTACCCAGTGCTTTTTCCTGGTCGCGCAAATAAGGGACGTGTTGGAAATAGTTGGCATCCACATCACCGTTTGCCAGCAGTTCGTTGGCATTCACGCCGTTACTCAATTCAACCACTTGAAGTTTTAAATTCGGATCGAGCTTCTGCACAAAAGCGAGGATCTCGGCATGGGGTACTGCATCTGCGGCGATGCGCAAAGTTTCTGCAGCGTGAGCACTAAAAGCCAGGGTCAAAGACAGCGCGATCCCTGCCAGTTTAAAAGAGGCATTCTTCATGGTGTTTTCCTTTAATGTTTAAACGATGAGTTCAGTGCTGTTACGCAAGACATCCGGGTAATAACGTTCCGCCACGTCGGGATGTGAACGTAGGCGACCTTTTAGATAATTCCATCCAACATCACGCAGCAACGGGTTACGTGGGTCACTTTCCGGCCCAAGAGCGTGTTTTGCGAGTTCAGGTGGCAGTGCATAAACCGGTATCACAGCGTCTAACTGAGCGCCGAGGAAAAATGCAATCGACTGGCGTTCCTGGCCCGGAGGTGGGGAAACCACCCGATGTACCGTAGCCCGTAAATAGCCATTGGTAGCCAGTTCCAGCAATTCACCGATATTCACCACAAAACTGCCAGGCAGCGGAGCGGCATCTATCCAGTTATCCGGTGAAACTTCGACCTGCAAACCCTGTTGTTGGTCTTGCAACAGGAAGCTTAGGAAGCCTGAATCTTTATGCGCCCCGACACCCTGATTACCCTCAGTTGCCTGTTGGCTTGGATAGCGAATCAACTTGATGTGCTCGTTGGGTTTATTGCCGTAGAGGTTATCGAAGCTGTTGGCAGGGAGCTCTAACGCCTGCGCAAAGGTTCGCAGCAGTTTGAGTGCGACTGCCGTCATTTCACGCTGAAATTGCAACAGGGTAGGTTTAAGCGTGGGTAACGATTCTGGCCATAAATTTGGGCCTTGTAACCGAAGCCAGCTGTGCCGCGCGTCACTGACAGGAAGTGCCGGGCGCTCCGCACCGATATCAAACTGTTCACGCCAGTCAGGTTTGCCCCGTGTTAATTCGCTGGCAGCGCGGTTGTAACCACGAAAATGAGGAGAATGGATCATCGCTACTTTTTGTTTTTCCTCATCAGGCAATGAGAAAAACAGTCGCGCTTCATTCTGAACTGCTTTTTGCAGTTCGGGGCTCACACCGTGATTAATCAGGTAGAAAAAACCGATGTCACGAGCGGCATGGCGCAGTTGTTTTAGAAATGCCGCGCTATCGGTGGCGGTGCCGTTAAGGGCTAAGAGATCGAGTATTGGCAATGCCTGGGTCGTTGTGTTGCTCATAATGAACTCCGCGTAAGACAGATATTTTCTCGACGAATTCTGATTTTTGGGCACAACAATATTCTTCACAACGACAGCGCTGGTTCATGGTTTAACCTTTCTGAAATGATGTGGTGCTCGTGGAAATTACATTGCCGCAAGCGCGTCGCGCCGCCCAATATTGTTATCTTCTAAGTTATGGCGAGGTAGGGTTCTAAGCTTTTTCAAAATTTGGATATCAACAGTTCGAGAGCTTATCTGGCAAACAGACTTGCTTTTTGTGCACTGATATTTTATTTTGTTGTTATGTTATAACATTTTATTTGAGGTGTGAGTTATGCAGGTTTTGAATTCATTACGTAGTGCTAAGCAGCGCCATCCGGATTGCCAGATTGTGAAGCGCAAAGGACGGTTGTATGTGATTTGCAAAAGTAATCCGCGGTTTAAAGCGGTGCAGGGCGGGAAGAAACGGCGTTAAAGAAAGGGGCTTTGGCCCCTTGCTTTGTAAACGGGGAAGGTTACGAACGCCCTAGTGAGAAGATATCGTAAAAAGAAAGTTCGCCTTTCGTGGCAACCATTTTATGCAGTAGAGATTTTTGTTGTTCGTCAACACCAGGGGAATGCAAGATTTTATCAATCAAGGTCGGCGGGACGTTACGGGTGTTGTACCACTCACCGTTGTAGCAGACACGTAAATCCAGCACATCAATATCGTCGTAACGATAGCGGGGGTTCACATCAAACAAGAAGAAGCTATGCAGTAGGGCAAACAGTACCACCAGTAGCCAGACTGAGCCCGCCAGAGTGTCCGACTCAAGCATCACCCACAGCGTGGCAAACCAGCCTATCCACATACCGATAAACAATCCTGGATGTTTGCGAATGAAGCTGATGCTAAAACGTGGACGGTTGTCGCGTTTTTCATCGGCATTAAGTTGTTCGATAGTATCGGTGAGCAGGCGTTGAATTTCGGTCATGATGAACCTTCTGAACGGAAACGCTACAGGCAGAGAACTGTTATTTTAAGAAGCTCTGCGGGGGTAAAAAAGTAACAGTTATTCCAAAAAAAAGCATAACAGTTAGCGGCTGGGGGTGGGGACCATTTTAATCACACGCGCAGGGTTTCCTGCCACCACCGAGTTGGCTGGAATATCTTTCGTGACGACAGAACCTGAACCAATCACCACGTTATCGCCGATGGTGACACCTGGATTGATAACCGCGCGTCCGCCAATCCAGACGTTATCGCCAATCGTGACGGGCTTGCCAAATTCAACGCCGCTGTTACGTGTATGCGCATCCAGCGGATGTGTTGCGGTATAGATATGAACCCCGGGTGCCAACATGCAATTCTCGCCGATGTGAACCGGACAAACATCGAGAATGACGCAGTCAAAATTAGCGTAGAAGTTTTTACCGAGAAAAATATTGTAGCCATAATCACAGCGAAACGACGGCTCAATATACGCATCAAGACTTTGCCCGAGAAGTTCTTCCAGCAATTGGGCGCGAACCGCCTGTTCATCCGGCGCGGTGTGATTAAAGCGATGGATCAAGTGGCGAGCTTTGATGCGGTCATCACGGAGTTGTTGAGAACCAGGGCGATAAAGCTCACCTGCAATCATTTTTTGTTTTTCTTCGCTCATAGCGATGCCTTTAATAAATAGCCAGAACAGGCATTACCGTAAGCGATTCATTTGTTCTTAATGAATGCATTGTTTCTTTTTTGTGATGTTAGTCACATTGTTCATGTGGTGCTCAACAACCACAGACGATGAGCAGCGGTAGCCGCATTGCGGATGCATTCAGTTGTGGCCATGAACGTAATAACTATTTCGAGGTATTAGCGGATAAATTTCCATACAGAAGGTGGTATTTTATCGTAAAGCTTATTCATGGTGAGTTCCGCGAGTCGGTGGTCGGCCGCTGAATAAAATACCGCCAATTCATTATCTGATAATTCGTATTTATTTTTTTCAATTACACGTTCTAAAGTATCAATTGTTTGGCAGCGTCGCAGGCGCATCAAATAATCGGTCTTAGTTAATGGTTGTGTTGTCATGAAATCACCTTATACATCTAGTAATAATTTTAAAAGGAGAGGCTTACAGGGTTAGCGCGGCTCTCTGTAACGAAACATCGGAATAATCGATTCCCAGACTTACGCCATTTCTGCAAGTCTTGTGCATTGATGCCGTAGTTACTGAAAAGCATAAATGTATCGTCCAGATATTGGTCAATTTGTTCAATCAACTTACTCTCATCATCGTACTTTATTTTGTAATTAAGTGCGAAGGCCGCTATGTGCTCAATCAACTCATTCAATTGCAAGTTAATGGCCGAAGTAGGATCATTTACCCAACCATGATTACTCTCGCCAAGGTTGGTTAGACAATCATGATACAGGTTTTCGCAGAGAAATTTAAGCTGCGCAATATCATGCCGTTTTGGTGAGTATTCGTCCATAATGCAGCCCCTTTTATCGAAAAAATGTGATAAACACTACGCGTTGGGGTGGACACACCTGGATGAGGTGGGGATCATTTACAACGATTATTCCATATACTTTCACTATAAATCAATCTGCAGTAGATTTCCTTTCACTATTACGAAAAATTACATTTGTAGCAAACCTGCTTTCTCTAATGCTATGTTTATAAAGACTTTAATGCTTTTTTTAAAAGCATCGTCTTATAAAGTAACGTATAGGGGTTTTTAAGAAAATAGCTTGCTTTCAACAGGTTAATCTTCCAGCGTCGTCAAGATGTCGTGGAAAGCGTATATAAATAATTATTTAGGAATACTCCTAATAAATAAGTATTAATCTGAATTTACACATTCACCTGTGTGTTTAAGAGATATTTTCTTTGTTATTCGATAGGCACAGAGTCTGAGATGCAACATTTTGAAACCTTTCTCTGAGGGAAGTCGGCGGCTATCAATATTAACAATATGAAAAATCAGGCAGGAAGATATAAAAAAGGCCACTTGCGTGGCCTTTTATTTGCAGTCTAAGTCTTATTTGTGATGCTCAATCGGGTGAGCATGCTCAAGGTCGTCACTCTTTCTGCTGAAGCGGCGGCGAACCACCACGAAGAACACGGGTACGAAGAAGATTGCCAGGACAGTAGCCGTCACCATCCCACCCATCACACCCGTACCTACGGCATTCTGCGCACCGGAGCCAGCACCGGAGCTGATAACCAGTGGCATTACCCCGAGGATAAACGCCAGTGATGTCATCAGAATCGGACGCAGACGCATACGAACCGCTTCAAGTGTCGCTTCAATCAAGCCTTTGCCTTCTTTATCCATCAAGTCTTTGGCGAATTCCACGATAAGTATCGCATTCTTCGCCGACAAGCCAATGGTTGTCAGCAGGCCTACCTGGAAGTACACATCGTTGGTCAGCCCACGGAAGGTCGCGGCAAGTAATGCACCCACAACACCCAATGGAACAACCAGCATGACCGAGAACGGAATGGACCAGCTCTCATACAGTGCAGCCAGACACAGGAATACCACTATCAAGGAAATGGCATACAGGGCAGGGGCCTGGTTACCAGACAGACGTTCCTGATATGACATACCCGTCCAGTCATAACCGATACCGGTTGGTAGTTTGCTAGCCAAGTCTTCCATCATGTTCATCGCTTCACCAGTACTCTTACCCGGTGCAGCCTGACCAAGGATTTCCATGGAAGGTAAGCCGTTGTAACGTTCCAGACGAGGTGAACCGTATTCCCAATGCGCAGTGGAGAACGCAGAGAACGGCACCATTTGGCCGGAAGCACCGCGCACATACCAGTTATTGATATCGTTTGGCAGCATACGGAATGGTGCATCAGCCATCAGGTAAACTTTCTTCACACGACCACGGTCGATGAAGTCGTTCACGTAACTCCCCCCCCAGGCAGCACCCAGTGTGGTGTTGATATCGCTGATAGAAACACCCAATGCTTGCGCTTTTTCCTGGTCGATATCGACTTTAAATTGCGGAGTATCTTCCAGACCGTTTGGACGTACGCCGACTAACAGGTCGGGGTGTTTAGCAATTTCACCAAACAATTGGTTACGCGCCTGAGTCAGTTTTTCGTGTCCAAGGTTAGCCTGGTCAATCAACTGGAAGTCGAAGCCCGTTGCTGTACCCAGTTCCACGATAGCTGGCAGGTTAAATGCAAATACAATGGCATCTTTGATTTTGGAGAATTCGCCGCTGGCGCGTCCTGCAATCGCCGGAACCTTGTTCTCGTCACCTGCACGTTCATCCCAATCTTTCAAAGAAACGAACGCCAGACCGGTGTTCTGCCCCTGACCGGAGAAACCAAAACCGTTAACGGTAAATACGGAGTTAACGTTATTTTTCTCTTTTTCGAGGTAGTACTTGGTCACGTCATCAAGAACGGCTTGTGTACGTTCTTGTGTCGCACCCGCAGGCAACTGAGCCATGGTCAAGAACACGCCCTGGTCTTCTTCTGGCAAGAACGAGCTTGGCAGACGAACAAACAGGAAGGCCATACCAACCACAATCAGCAGATACAACAGCAAATAACGACCCGTGCTACGCAAGATGTTACCGACACTGTCGGTATAGTGATGCGTGCTCTTATCGAACATGTTGTTAAACCAGCCGAAGAAGCCTTTCTTCTCGTGGTGTTCACCTTTAGCAACAGGTTTGAGCAAAGTGGCGCACAGTGCTGGTGTCAGAATCAGTGCCACCAGAACAGAAAGTACCATTGCCGATACGATGGTAATGGAGAACTGACGATAGATTGCCCCTGTAGAACCGCCGAAGAATGCCATGGGTATAAATACCGCTGACAGTACCAACGCGATCCCGACCAGTGCGCCCTGAATCTGCTCCATCGATTTGCGTGTCGCTTCTTTCGGTGGCAATCCTTCTTCCACCATCACACGTTCAACGTTTTCTACTACCACGATGGCATCATCAACCAACAGGCCTATCGCAAGCACCATCCCGAACATGGTTAGGGTGTTTATCGAATAACCAAAGATGGAGAGAATAGCGAACGTCCCCAGCAGTACCACCGGTACGGCAATCGTTGGAATCAATGTGGCGCGGAAGTTCTGCAAGAACAGATACATGACCAGGAACACCAGCACGATTGCTTCAACGAGGGTTTTTACTACCTCTTTGATAGAGATTTTAACGAATGGCGTGGTGTCATAGGGATAAACCACTTTTAGACCAGCCGGGAAGAACGGTTGAAGTTTCGCAACAGTGGCACGTACCGCATCGGCTGTATCCAGTGCGTTAGCACCCGTAGCCAGTTTGATACCTAAACCAGACGCGGGTTGGCCGTTGTAACGTGCGACAACGTTATAGTTCTCGCCGCCTAACTCAACTTTCGCCACATCTTTGAGCAGAACATGTGAGCCATCTTGATTGACTTTCAGCAGAATTTTGCTGAACTCATCGGCAGATTTCAAACGGGTCTGAGCAATGATAGAGGCGTTAAGTTGCTGGCCTTTAACCGGTGGCGTGCCCCCTAACTGACCTGCTGCGACCTGGGCGTTCTGCGCTTTAATAGCCGTGATAATATCAACCGGCGTGAGCTGGAAGTTATTCATTTTGTTCGGATCCATCCAGATACGCATCGCGTACTGAGCACCAAACAGCTGAACATCACCGACACCACGAGTACGGCTGATAGGGTCTTTAATGGTTGCGCCAACGTAGTCCGAGATATCTTCCTGTGTCATGGAGCCATCGGTGTTGATCAAACCGAGAACCATCAGGAAGTTACTGGACGCCTTTTCAACGCTAACACCTTGCTGCTGTACTTCTTGAGGAAGCAGTGGCATCGCAAGTTGCAGTTTGTTCTGAACCTGTACCTGTGCGATATCCGCATCAGTACCAGAATCAAAGGTAATGGTGATGGTGACAGAACCAGAAGAATCACTGGCAGAGGACATATACAGCAGGTTGTCGATACCGTTCATGTTCTGTTCGATAACCTGTGTCACGGTATCCTGTACCGTTTTTGCATCTGCACCTGGATAGTTTGCTGAGATCGAAATAGCCGGTGGCGCAATAGTTGGATATTGCGCGATGGGCAATTTCATGATCGCAAGCCCGCCCGCCAACATAATAATGATGGCGATTACCCAGGCAAAAATCGGGCGATCGATAAAAAACTTAGCCATGTCTTAACGTCTCCTGTTTAAGTTAAGACTTCGTTTGTTCAGTCTGAGCACCAGCGGCTGCTTGATCCTGGCCTTTCTTTTCTGCCGCTACTTCTTGCGCTTTTACCTGAACACCGGGTTTCACTTTTTGCAAACCGGTCACAATAACGCGATCGCCATCCTTTAACCCACTGGTTACCAGCCATTTATCGCCGATAGCCTGTGCTGCTGTAATATCGCGGACTTCAACTTTGTCATCTTTGCCAATCACCATGGCTGAAGCGTCACCACGTGGTGTACGAGTGACACCTTGCTGTGGAACTAACAGTGCATTTGGATTAGTCCCTGCTTCCAGTTGTGCACGGACAAACATGCCCGGAAGCAGTGTGTTATCTGGGTTCGGGAAGATGGCTCGCAAAGTGATTGAGCCGGTGCTTTGGTCAACTGTCACGTCTGAAAACTCCAAAGAGCCTTCTTGTTGGTATGCAATACCATCGTTCGTCACTAACTTAACTTTCGCTTTGCCGTTTTCTTGTTTCAGTTTGCCGTCAGCTAACTCTTGCTTAAGGCGCAAGAAATCGTTGCTGGATTGGGTCACATCCACATAAATCGGGTCGAGTTGTTGTACGGTTGACATTGCGCTTGCTTGACCGCTGGTCACCAGAGCGCCTTCAGTAACAGCAGACTTACCAATGCGACCACTAATCGGGGACGTTACTTTGGTATAGGCAAGATTAATGCGCGCAGATTCAACAGCGGCTTTAGCAGCAACGACAGAAGCGTTTGCCTGTTGAGAATCGGCAAGTGCGGTGTCGTAGTCTTGTTGACTAATATACTGAGTACCCAACAGTTTCTGATAACGCTTAACCGTCACCTGCGCAATGTTTGCACTTGCTTGAGCTTTTGCGAGATCACCTTTGGCGCTGTCATAGGCAGCCTGGTAAGTAGCAGGGTCGATTTGATACAGTGAAACGCCAGCTTTAATTTCACTTCCTTCTTCAAAGTTGCGTTTCAGAATAATGCCGCTGACTTGCGGGCGAACTTCTGCAATACGATAAGCACTAGTGCGGCCTGGAAGCTCTGTGGTTATCTGCAAAGGAGCACTTTTTAGAGTGACGACACCCACTTCTGGGGTATGCGGCGCACTCTTTTGTGTTTCTTTGTCATTACATCCTGTAAGTATTAAGCTGCCTGAAAGCATCAGAACGGCCGCCAGAGGCGTAAACCCTCTGTTTTTGTTCATATGTAAACCTCGAGTGTCCGATTTCAAAGTTGTTCAATGGATCAAGTGTCCACAAACCCATTGCTGCATTTATACCCGTCATACTTCAAGTTCCATCTTTGTTGGCTGCTCTCACTCACCCGAATCACTTACTTAATGTAAGCTCATCGGGACTTGCTCCCTTGCCGCCTTGATGCAACTCGAATTATTTTGGGTATTATTATCGTCGTGCTATGGTACATACATTCACAAATGTATGTAAATCTCACCAGCTTACTTTCACCTACTTATGGCACGAAAAACCAAACAACAAGCACTTGAAACTCGACAACATCTTCTTGATGTGGCAATCCGCTTGTTTTCTCAACACGGTGTATCCTCAACTTCACTAGCAGATATTGCTAAAGCGGCAGGTGTTACCCGTGGTGCTATCTATTGGCATTTCAAGAATAAGTCGGATTTATTTAATGAAATCTGGGAGCTAACTGAATCCAGTATTGGTGATTTAGAGACTGAGTATCAGGCAAAATTTCCTGACGATCCACTTTCTGTTGTTAGAGAGTTACTAATTTACATATTACAAGCCACTGTCACTGATGAACGTCGTCGGTTAATGACAGAAATCATCTTCCATAAATGTGAATTCGTTGGCGAACTTGCCATTTTACAACAGGCCAGACGCGAATTTTATCTGGAAGGAAAGGAGCGGATCGAGAGTTCTCTACAGCGTTGTATTGATGCAGAAATGTTACCCGTAGATTTGCGTATTCCTCTTGCCGTTATTTTGATGCGCAGTTACATCACCGGGCTTATCGAAAATTGGCTGATTGCACCAGATAGCTTTGATCTTCACGGCCAGGCCGAAGACTACGTGGCTATTTTGATAGAAATGTTTCAAACCTGCCCAACCCTCCGAGCTATTCCACAAAAAAAATGAGTTTATTAGGGTGATTCCTAAGCGAGTTGACCAAGGTTTTTTCATAAAGACGTGTTAATCTGAAGGCTCGTATTTCGTCTTTAACTCGCCATTTTTCGGCCTGTTCTCAAACATTGTCAAATTATGCCGCAACTCTTGTGTTCACTATATTCACGTCGCATATCTGCAAGATTTTTTCTTATCGCGTTTATAAGCCTGTTTTGCATACTGGCGCAGCCTGTTTGGGCGAAAAATAATAATAGCGATCTCCCGAGTCGGGATGAAATTCAAAACCAACTGACTGAACTCAGTAAGCAAAAATCGCTGTCTCCTAATGACAAACTTATACAACAAGATCTCAATGAGACGCTTGAGGTTTTAGACAAAATTGACCGGGTCAAGGATGAAGCGGCAAAACTCCATCAGCAGGTTAGCGAAGCGCCGAAAACACTGCGCAAAGCAACCGATGCTTTAAACGAGATTAAAAACCAGCGAAATAACCAGGCCAATGAAGCGGCTGAAATTGAAGCGCTGAACTTACGCCAGCTCGAATCTCGTTTGAATGATTTGATGACGGATTTGCAGAATTCACAAAGCGATTTAGCCACCTGGAATAGCCAACTGATTTCGCTGCAAACACAGCCAGAGCGCGTGCAAAATGCGATGATGGCCGCTTCAGCTCAGCTTGAAATTAACCGTAATCGCCTGAATGGCGTAACACCTGGTGCGACGGAATTACGCTCAAGTCAGCAAACACTTTTACTGGCCCAGCAAGCGTTACTGAATGCGCAACTGGACCAGCAGCGCGACAGTCTAAAAGGCAACACGCTGTTGCAAGATACACTGCAAAAACAACGTGATTACACCAACGCCCATATCAATCAACTGGAACACACGCTGCAACTGTTGCAAAAGGCGGTCAGTAGCAAGCGTCTGACGCTGACCCAACAGACCGCTCAGGAAGCCATCGACTCAGAAGATACCGTTAAAATTCAGCAAAACCCGTTGGTGAAACCAGAGCTGGATATTAACCACCAGTTAAGCCAACGACTGATAGACGCCACTCAGCATGCCAATGAGATGGTACCGCCGAGCATCCGCATCAAAAACACGCTGGATCGTGCGCTGCAATCTGAACGCAATTTGAAAGAACAAATCGCTGTCTTGAAAGGCAGCTTGCTGTTGTCGCGCATTCTCTATCAGCAACAACAACAGAACCTGCCTGCGGCGGAAGATACAGAAGACCTGACCAATCGTATTGCTGATATTCGTCTCGAACAGTTTGATGTCAATCAGCAGCGTGACGCGCTGTTCCAGCCTGATGAATTGGTTGCAAAAATTGAAGAAGGGCACACCACTGAAGTCACGCCTGATGTCCACGATGCGTTGTTACAGGTTCTGGATACACGTCGCGAATTGCTCGACCAATTGAATAAGCAACTCGGCATGCAATTAATGCTGGCAATCAACCTGCAGAATAATAAGCAGCAACTGCAAAACGTGACGAAATCCCTCGACCAAATTCTGACCGAGCAGATTTTTTGGGTCTCCAGTAACAAACCTATGGACTGGGACTGGCTGAAATCGTTGCCGTCATCGTTACGCGATCAGTTTAAAAACGCCCGTATCAATTTCAAGGGGCCGGAAAGTTCGCTAAAAATGCTCGCCATCCTTTTGCTGATGATTCCGGCACTGCTACTGGCGGGGATTATTCGCTGGCGTTTTAAAGCTATTGATCGCTATTTGGAAAAGCAAGCCAGTCGGGTTGGACAACTGCGTAACGACAGCCAAATGCTAACGCCGAAAGCCATTGCGCTGACACTGGTGAAAGTCCTGCCTGGGGCGTTAGTCATCTATGCTATAGGCTTAGTCTTTGCCGGGTTCGAGATGAACATTAGCGAGTCGATGCTGGCGTTTTGTAAACAGCTTTCCCTGTTCTGGATTGTCTTTGGCCTGACCTACAAGGTGTTGTCGAGCGACGGTGTTGCCGTTCGCCACTTTAATATGCATCCACAATTGTGTCGCCATTATCGCCGACAACTGGTGCGCATTGGTTTTGCACTGTTGCCGTTGCTGTTTTGGTCGGTGTTGGGTGAGCGTTCACCGCTTCACCTGGTGGAAGATGCAATGGGTCAGTTGCTCATTTTCTTCAATTTGTTGCTGATCACCGCATTAGTCTTCCCAATGTGTCGTGAAAACTGGCGCAACAAAAATAACCACACCATGCAACTGTTTACCGTCACGGTGATGGGGGTAGTGCCGGCGGTGTTAATTGTGCTGACGGCGATGGGTTATTTCTATACGACTTTGCGCCTTGCAGGCCGCTGGATTGAAACCATCTACCTGGTACTAATCTGGAACCTGGTTTATCAAACTGTACTGCGTGGGTTGAGTGTGACGGCACGTCGTATGGCATATCGTCGCGCGGTGTTGCGCCGTGAAAACCTGGTGAAAGAAGGGGCCGAAGGTAGCGAGCCGGTAGAAGAACCGCCATTGGCGCTTGATCAGATCAACCAACAAACCATGCGCCTTGCCATCATTGCGCTGTTTGCGCTGTTTGCCATCTTCTTCTACACCATTTGGTCAGACTTGTTTGGCGTATTCGGTTATCTCGATAGCATCCAGCTATGGAGTTATAACGGGACTGAAGCGGGAGCCGCCGTGGTGAAAAACGTCACCATGGGCAGTTTGTTATTTGCAGTGATTGCCTTCGCCTTCGCTTGGGTTCTGATTCGCAACTTACCGGGCTTGCTGGAAGTGCTGGTGCTTTCGCGCCTGCAAATGCGCCAGGGGGCTTCTTACGCCATCACCACCATTCTTAACTACGCGATTATTGCCGTCGGTGCGATGACCGTCTTTGGCTCACTTGGGGTGTCGTGGGATAAATTGCAATGGCTGGCGGCTGCGTTATCGGTCGGTCTGGGCTTCGGATTGCAGGAGATATTCGGTAACTTTGTTTCCGGCCTGATTATTCTGTTCGAACGTCCGGTGCGTATCGGCGATACGGTGACAATCGGTACCTTCTCGGGCAGTGTCAGCAAGATTCGTATTCGCGCCACCACGATCACTGATTTCGATCGCAAAGAAGTGATCATCCCAAACAAAGCGTTTGTTACGGAACGATTGATCAACTGGTCGCTGTCCGACACCATCACGCGTGTGGTTATCCGCTTGGGTGTCGCTTACGGATCCGATCTTGAAAAAGTGCGTGAAATCTTACTCCAGGCCGCTCACGAACATCCGAAAGTGATGCATGATCCTGAACCGGCAGTGTTCTTCACCACTTTCGGCCCCAGCACGCTGGATCATGAATTGCGCTTATACGTGCGTGAGCTACGCGATCGCAGTTATACCGTTGATGAGCTGAACCGGGCCATCGAACGTCTGTGCCGAGAAAATGACATTAACATCGCCTTCAACCAACTTGAAGTTCATCTGCGTAATGAAAAAGGGGATGAATGGACAGAAGTGAAACGCGATAACAATGGCAAATCGAACGGCGGCGACATCGTTCCGGTACAGTAAAAATTAGCGGGAAGCGTTCTCTTCCCGCTTACGCAAAAAATCCTGACGGACAATTTCTAGCGCAGCGAGCACCGTTTCCGTCGGGATGTCATGTTGTTCCAGTAGCATTATCAAATCGACAGCCAGTTTCACTTCTTCTGGTGCATTTTCCAGCGACATAGCGTTACTCTCGTTAATCTGTATTTTGATGAATATACCCGTCGCCCTTCAAGATGCAGGGGTGTTGGCTGCTCTTACTCACCCGAATCACTTACTTGAGTAAGCTCATCGGGATTCATTCGATTGCCGCCTACCTGCATCTTGAAGTGACTTGGGTATATACCCAAAATAATTCAATTAGCTTAGCCCACGTTCCCGCCGTTCAATCGCACGTTCAATACGCGCAATGGCCTGACGGCAGCGTTGCAGACGGCCTTCAAGAGCCGCGATTTCTTTCTGGATCTTTTGTTGCCCGATGAGGGTCGTTTGCACTGAAAGCTGGCTGTCACGATCGCTAATCATAATCTGAATTCGGCGCTCGTAATCCTGATGCGTCGAAAGCTTTTCATATAAATTTTCGGCAACGACCGGCTGTGGATCGTTTTTGCGCATCTGCAAGGTCGCCAGCTCCCTCTGCAAAGCGGCAATTTGCGCCACCAGTTTTTCGGCAAGATACGCAACTTGATCCGTTTTACCGACTTTCACGCTAAGCTGTAATTGCGCAAGATTAGCCTGAACTTCGGTAAGATAATCTTTTAGTTGCGTGCTGTGAGTGGAAAACAGTTTACGATCAAAGCGTGCTTGCGAGGCACGTTGCAACGAGATTGGCGCAATGGCCTGCGCGAGTTCCGCGACGCGAACATCCAAAGCTTGTAACAGCGCAGCGGTCTTCACAAAATGACTCTCCAGTGTTGCACGTGTTTAAGTGCCAGGTCATACCCAGGCTATTTCAGGATGGGTATTTTGATGGAATAAGGAATGAAACGGACTATTTTAATCATCATTGGTTGGCTGGCGGTAGTCCTTGCGACGCTGGGTGTGGTGTTGCCTTTACTTCCTACCACCCCATTTTTACTGCTGGCGGCCTGGTGTTTCGCGCGTTCCTCACCACGCTTCCACTACTGGCTACTCTACCGTTCATGGTTTGGCAGTTATATCCGCCATTGGCAGCAATATCGAGCCTTGCCACCAGGCACTAAACCCAGGGCGTTGATTTTTATTGTTTTAACTTTTTCAGTATCCCTTTATCTGGTCAACATTCTTTGGGTCAGACTACTATTATTGATGATGATGTGCGCGCTTCTGTTCTTTATGTGGCGGATGCCGGTAATTGACGAAAAGCAACAAAAGCCATAAAGCGCTGCTGCTGTGGTTGCAATTGTTGTTTGCAGACAGTAAATTCGACCGCTTTCGAGCACGATATGACTGATTAATGAATCACCTGTAGTGTGTTTATTAACCAAGTGCGTGCTTTGTTAGAATCATGTTTTTAGCAGGCATTAATTATGACCGCGACTGCGCAACAGCTTGAATATCTGAAAAACAGCATCAAAAGCATTCCAGATTACCCAAAGCCTGGGATCCTATTCCGTGACGTTACCAGCTTGCTTGAAGATCCGAAAGCCTACGCCACCAGCATCGAATTATTAGTCTCACGCTTTAAAGATGCTGGCATCACCAAAGTCGTGGGCACTGAAGCGCGTGGTTTTTTGTTTGGCGCACCGGTTGCGCTGGAATTAGGTGTTGGCTTTGTGCCGGTACGTAAGCCTGGCAAACTGCCACGCGAAACTATCTCTGAGAACTACGAGCTGGAATACGGTACCGATCAACTGGAAATCCACGTTGATGCAATCCAGCCTGGCGACAAAGTTCTGGTGGTGGACGATTTGCTGGCGACAGGTGGCACCATTGAGGCGACCGTTAAACTTATCCGCCGTCTGGGTGGGGAAGTGACTGACGCTGCGTTTATCATCAATCTGTTTGATATTGGTGGTGAGCCGCGTCTGGAAAAAATGGGCGTGAAAAGCTACAGCCTCGTACTTTTCCCAGGCCACTGAGTTCTGCTTCCGTATTCCCCAAATTATACCCGTTAGCATTCGAGTTGCAGGTAGGCGGCAAGGACGAGACAAATTCGTCGGGAACGAATTTGACCAGCCGAAGGCTGGCCTCCGGTGAGAGACAGGAGTCTCTCATTAATCCCATGGAGCTTACTTGAGTAAGTGACTGGGATGAGCGTATGCAGCCAACACCCCTGCAGCTTGAAGGATGATGGGTATAGAAGCCTCGCCCGATGGGTGAGGCATATGTTAGCATTACCCCTCAATTCACACCCGTGATGTAGAGCCTATCTCGAATGAGCTACCAGGTCTTAGCCCGCAAATGGCGCCCACAAACTTTTGCTGATGTCGTCGGCCAGCAACACGTGTTGACTGCGCTGGCTAATGGCTTATCCATGGGCCGAATCCACCACGCTTATCTCTTTTCAGGGACGCGCGGCGTGGGTAAAACGTCCATCGCTCGCTTGTTGGCGAAAGGGTTAAATTGTGAAACCGGCATTACTGCCACGCCTTGCGGTGTGTGCGATAACTGCCGCGAAATCGAACAGGGGCGCTTTGTTGATCTGATAGAGATTGATGCCGCCTCACGCACCAAAGTCGAAGACACCCGTGACTTACTGGACAACGTTCAGTACGCACCGGCGCGTGGCCGCTTCAAAGTCTACTTAATCGATGAAGTCCACATGCTCTCGCGCCACAGCTTCAACGCACTGTTGAAGACGCTGGAAGAGCCCCCTTCGCATGTCAAATTCTTGCTGGCGACCACTGATCCGCAAAAGTTGCCGGTGACCATTCTTTCTCGCTGCCTGCAATTCCACCTGAAAGCGCTGGATGTCGAACAAATCCGCCATCAGTTGGAATACATTCTTGGCGAAGAGAAAATCCCGTCTGAAACTCGCGCTCTGCAACTGTTGTCCCGTGCCGCAGATGGCAGCCTGCGTGATGCATTAAGCCTTACCGACCAGGCGATTGCCAGTGGCGATGGGCAAGTGAGCACGGCGGCTGTCAGCAGCATGCTTGGCACGTTGGATGACGACCAGGCGCTGGCGCTGATAGAAGCGATGGTGCAGGCCGATGGTGAGCGAGTGATGAACTTGCTTAACGATGCCGCCGGTCGCGGTATTGAATGGGAAGCGCTACTGGTAGAAATGCTTGGCTTGCTGCACCGCGTGGCCATGGTGCAACTTTCCCCGGCTGCGTTGGGTAACGACATGGCAGCAATTGAACAGCGCATGCGTGAGCTCGCAAGAGTCGTGCCGCCAGCTGAAGTACAGTTGTATTATCAGACCCTGCTGATTGGGCGCAAAGAGCTTTCTTGGGCTCCTGATCGCCGTATGGGTATTGAGATGACGCTGCTGCGCGCGCTGGCTTTCCATCCGCGCAAGCCATTACCAGAACCTGAGCAACCGCGACAAGTGGCGAGTATTCCGGTCATTAATCCTGTTCCGGTTCGGCAACAAACGTCACCTCCGCCACGGCAAAATGAAACCCCGTTGCCGGACACCACAAGCCAGGTGCTGCAAGCGCGAACCCAGTTAATGCGCCAGCAGGGAGCCAATAAAGCAAAAAAGAGTGAGCCGGCAGCGCCTGATCTAGCGTGGCCGGCAAAGAGCACCGCTCTGGAACGTTTAGCTTCAGTGACCGAGCGTATTCAATCCCGGCCCGCAGCGGCAGTGGAAGAAAAACCGGAGCCGAAGCCAGAAGCTTACCGCTGGAAGTCGCAAAATGTTTCTGATGTGGTCGAAGAACCCGTTGCGACACCAAAAGCATTAAAGCGCGCGCTGGAGCATGAGAAAACGCCAGAGTTGGCGCAAAAGCTGGCATTGGAAGCCATTGAGCGGGACAGTTGGGCGGCAGAAATTAGCCAACTGGTGTTGCCAAAACTGGTGCAGCAATTGGCACTAAATGCCTGGAAAGAGCAGGATGGCAGCCGTATTTGTTTGCACTTGCGCCCTGCATTACGGCATCTGAATTCACCGTCGGCACAGAACACGCTGGTTGAAGCGATGAGTGTTTTTAGCGGTGAAACTGTTGAGCTGACTATTATTGAAGATGATAATCTTGCACAACGCACCCCGCTGGAGTGGCGTCAGGCTATCTACGAAGAGAAGCTGGCACAAGCGCGGGAATCAATGAGTACTGATAATAATATCCAAACGCTGCGTCGTTTTTTTGATGCTGAGTTGGATGAAGACAGTATTCGACCAATTTGACAGGCCGATGACATCGGTTTGTTGTAAACCCTGATAGCCGTTAATTGTTATACCCATTAGCATTCGATTTGCAGCCAACACCCCTGCAGCTTGAAAGATGATAGGGATATGTGATTAGACGGCCCGAGCAAAAGAGAGAAGACTATGTTTGGAAAAGGCGGTCTGGGCAACATCATGAAGCAAGCCCAGCAGATGCAGGAAAAAATGGCCCAGGTTCAGGAAGAAATCGCTCAAATGGAAGTCACCGGCGAATCAGGTGCGGGTCTGGTAAAAGTGACCATCAACGGTGCGCATAACTGCCGTCGTGTGGAAATCGATCCAAGCCTGATGGAAGACGATAAAGAGATGGTTGAAGACTTGGTTGCTGCTGCCTTCAACGATGCGGCTCGTCGTATCAGCGAAGCGCAGAAAGAGAAAATGGCTGGCGTTTCCAATGGGATGCAGTTGCCACCAGGCTTCAAAATGCCATTCTAATTTTCCGTCATTCTTCGTGTTGCGGGGGCGTTGGCTACGTTATTCGGCTCACCCTTCGGGCCAGCGCAAGCGCTGTTCAAATCTGTTCCAGACAGATTTGTTGCTCACTTGCCGCCTTCCCGCAACGCGAATTATTTTGGAAAATCAATTCTCCAGGCCTACTCCTCCTCAAACGCTGCATAACTCTCTACCAGAAAATCAATCAACGCCCTGACCGCCGGTAACTGACCGCGCCGTGAAGGAAA
>NZ_DATERI010000072.1:0-31490 GCF_035271705.1 Buttiauxella sp. | reverse complement strand
AAACGCTTTGCCGTTAATCTTGTTGGCATTATGGAAGTCGAAACCCGCACCCTGCTTGCCGTGGTTCATGCTGCCGTGATTCATCTTGCCATGGTCCATATTCCCCATATTGCCCATATTTCCATGCCCGGACATGTTCATGCCGCCCATCGCCTGAGAGCCATATTTTTCCATCAGCGCCTGCATCCCCATCATATCCAGCATCGGATCCATCATCAGTTGCAGCCAACGTTCGGTCACCCCTTCATGATTTGGGATCGCTGGGACGGTAACCAGTTTATCGGGCAGTTCACCAGAAGCGGCGATAATCAGAGGTTGGATACGCACTACAGGCACTGGCTGGTCAAAAGGCGCGACCGTCATCCCCATTTGTTTAACCGGTAGCGTGACGATATCAAACGCTTTGCCGTCACGGGTATCCACCAGCACTTCGAAGCGCTCGCCCATCAACATCGACAGCTCAGTGACTTTGACCGGTTCAGCTAACAGGCCGCCGTCGCTGGCAATCACGTACAATGGGCGGTTATCGCTGGCAGCAATATTCAATGAACGAGCGTTACAGCCATTCAGCAAGCGTAAACGCAGCCAGCCGCGCGGGTTAGCATGTTGCGGATACACCGTACCGTTGCACAATAGCGTGTCGCCAAACCAGCCAACCGCAGCGCTCATCAGATCCAGTTGATAATCTATTTGCCCGTCAGCATTGAAACGCTTGTCCTGAATAATCAGCGGCACATCATCGATGCCCCACTGTTTGGGTAAACGCAGCGCACGACTTTCGCTATCTTCGATTAATACCAGCCCCGCGAGCCCCATTGCGACCTGGTGGCCTGTTTTCCCGTGCTGATGTGGATGGAACCAGCATGTCGCGGCGCGTTGCTGGGGCGTAAATTTCACAGTGCGTTTGCCACCTGCGGCAATGACACCTTGTGGCCCACCGTCAACATCACCGGGGATTTCTAAACCATGCCAGTGCAGCGTCGTTTCTTCAGCGAGGGTGTTCTTAATCTCTACAGTCACTTCTTCGCCCTGGCTAAGTTGCACAGCGGGACCCAGCAAATTGCCGTTATAACCCCAGGTGGTGGCTGTTTTTCCATTGAATGTACTTTTACCGCCTTGTACGGTTAAACGAATGCTATTCTTTGCATCAGGGGTAACAAGTTCTGGGATCAATAATGATGGTCTGTCGGCAGCTAGCGCGGCTTTACTCCAGAGCGGCAGTGCACTAAACGCACCCATGACGGCAGAATATTTTAGAAAATCACGGCGATGCATATTCAATTCCTTTCTGTAGCAAGCGTGAAAATAAGCATAAACCCTGCCCTTACGGGAAGGTCAAGTTTTACCCAAGGTATGGAGCTGCGAATAAATCTCGTCGAGCCTCATTTAACTGTGTTAACGTTTCGTATCTTATAAAAAGTGGTATATGCAATGAAGATGGGTGTTAGGGCATTAATACTGGGGGTTTTGCTGGCTTTTTCCACCAGCAGTCAAGCACTTAGCGAGTCTGAAGCAGAAGATATGGCCGATCTTACTGCGGTGTTTGTGTTCCTGAAAAATGATTGTGGCTATCAAAATCTGCCTAACGGACAAATTCGTCGCGCACTGGTGTTTTTTGCACAACAAAACCAGTGGGATTTGAGTAATTACGATACCTTTAATATGAAAGCGTTGGGTGAAGATAGCTATCGTGATCTAAGTGGTATTGCGATTCCTACCGCGAACAAATGTAAATCCCTTGCCCGGGACTCGCTCAGCTTGCTCGCCTACGTGAAGTAACCCGCCCTTCTCAACTTGACGCTTTGATTTGTGTGCTCCCAAAAGTCGTTAAACAAACTTTTGGGACACTGTAAAACAGACTTAGCGCTTTTCTGCGAGAAATTCCCGGTAAGCGCTAACCACTTGCATAAAGTCCTCAACACCACAGAATGACAAGCTCTCTTCGTCGTAGTAGTTCATCCCGTCTTCCATTTCATCACCGGTAATTTCCAGCTGATTGGCACGGATAATCACTTCTTCGCCGTCGAGCCACAATGTGTATTCGTGTCCAGTACGTTGCCACTGGCGCTCGCTGCCTTTTACTGAATTTGCCGCCTCTTCGACTTCATCGAGTAGGCCGAGATTATCTTTCACTTCTTCATTAAACCAATGGCCCACCACTTCGTGCCCCATCGACATACGCACTTTCACCAATCCGGTGACATCGCGCAAAAATTCATATTCCATGGTGTTTTCCTCTACCCGGCCTGGGGAAATGCAGTCCCCTTAGCGTCCCATCGCCCTTCATAACGAAGTCGCTTGGGTATATAAGCTAAGTATCGCAGTAAAACCGGCGAAAAACAGCGCGTAAGCCACAGAGAGGCAAATAAAAAGGGAGGCCGAAGCCTCCCTTGTCGCAGATTGGGTAAATGTTATACCGCAGTCTGGAAAATCACGCCGTCTGCTTTCTCGGTGTACTGAGAAAGTTTGTCGAAGTTCAGGTAACGGTAGGTATCAACCGCAGTCTTATCGACTTGCGCCATGAAGGTCTGGTATTCCTCAGGCGTAGGCAGTTTACCCAACAGTGAAGCCACTGCGGCGAGTTCTGCTGACGCCAGATAGACGTTCGCACCTGTCCCTAAACGGTTCGGGAAGTTACGCGTAGACGTTGAAACCACTGTTGAGCCATCAGCCACACGTGCCTGGTTACCCATACACAGTGAACAGCCAGGAATTTCAATACGCGCCCCGCTCTTACCGAACACGCTGTAGTAGCCTTCTTCAGTCAACTGAGCGGCATCCATACGCGTTGGCGGTGCAACCCACAGGCGAGTAGGTAACTGGCCTTTGTGGCTATCGAGCAGTTTACCTGCTGCACGGAAGTGACCGATGTTCGTCATGCAAGAACCGATGAACACTTCATCAATTTTCTCACCCTGAACATCAGACAGCAGACGTGCATCGTCCGGATCATTTGGCGCACACAAGATTGGCTCTTTAATATCGTTCAGATCGATGTCGATAACTGCCGCGTATTCCGCGTCAGCGTCAGCTTCCATCAACTGAGGATCAGCCAGCCATTTCTCCATACCCTGGACACGGCGCTCAAGCGTACGACGATCGCCATAACCTTCTGCGATCATCCACTTCAGCAGCACGATGTTAGAGCTCAGATACTCTTCAATCGGTTCGCGATCAAGCTTGATAGTACAACCTGCGGCTGAACGCTCAGCGGAAGCATCAGTCAACTCAAAGGCTTGTTCAACTTTAAGCGTAGGCAGACCTTCGATTTCCAGGATGCGACCCGAGAAGACGTTTTTCTTACCTTTCTTCTCAACAGTCAGCAGGCCTTGTTTAATCGCATACAGTGGGATCGCATGAACCAAATCACGCAGGGTGATCCCCGGCTGCATTTTTCCTTTAAAGCGCACCAATACCGACTCAGGCATATCCAGTGGCATCACGCCTGTTGCCGCAGCAAAAGCAACCAGACCAGAACCCGCCGGGAAAGAAATACCGATTGGGAAACGGGTGTGGGAGTCACCGCCAGTCCCGACGGTATCAGGTAGCAGCATACGGTTCAGCCAGGAGTGGATAACACCATCGCCCGGACGCAGCGACACGCCACCCCGGTTCATGATGAAATCAGGCAATGTGTGGTGAGTATTCACATCCACCGGCTTAGGATACGCGGCAGTATGGCAGAAAGACTGCATCACCAAATCAGTAGAGAAGCCCAGACACGCCAGATCTTTCAGTTCATCACGGGTCATTGGACCGGTGGTGTCTTGAGAACCGACTGATGTCATTTTTGGTTCGCAATATTGATTCGGGCGAACACCTTCAACGCCACAAGCACGGCCAACCATTTTCTGCGCCAGCGAGTAGCCACGCGTACTGACCGCAACATCTTTCGCCTGCACAAACACTTCACTGTGTGGCAGATTCAATGCTTCGCGAGCTTTGGTTGTCAGACCGCGACCGATGATCAACGGAATACGACCACCAGCACGCACTTCGTCCAACAGCACATCGGTTTTCAACTCGAAATTCGCGATGACTTCATTCGTCTCGTGGTTACGGACTTCGCCTTGGTATGGATAGATGTCGATGACATCGCCCATGTGCAGGTCGTTGACGTCAACTTCGATTGGCAGCGCACCGGCATCTTCCATAGTGTTAAAGAAGATTGGCGCAATTTTGCCGCCGAGTACTACACCACCGCCGCGCTTGTTTGGCACGTTCGGGATATCGTCACCCATGAACCACAGTACGGAGTTGGTCGCAGATTTACGCGAAGAACCGGTACCGACAACGTCACCCACATAAGCCAGTGGGAAACCTTTCTTATTTAAGGCTTCGATCTGTTTGATCGGGCCAACGCTACCTGCTTGATCCGGCTCAATACCTTCACGGGCATTTTTCAGCATTGCCAGCGCGTGCAGAGGGATATCCGGACGTGACCAGGCATCAGGCGCTGGAGACAGGTCATCGGTGTTTGTTTCACCCGTCACTTTAAAGACGGTAACGGTGATTTTCTCAGCCAGTTTAGGGCGAGACAGGAACCACTCGGCATCAGCCCAGGATTTCAGCACTTGTTGTGCGTGGGTGTTACCGGCCTTTGCTTTCTCTTCTACATCGTAAAAGTTATCGAACATCAGCAGTGTGTGGGACAACGCTTTGGCTGCAATCGGTGCCAGTTTTTCGTTATCCAGCGCGTCAATCAGCGGATGAATGTTGTAGCCACCTTGCATGGTGCCAAGCAGTTCTACAGCTTTCTCAGGGGAGATTAACGGGGAAGCCGCTTCACCTTTAGTGAGGGCAGCCAGAAAACCGGCTTTGACGTAGGCGGCTTCATCAACGCCTGGCGGAACACGATTGGTAATAAGATCTAAAAGGAATTCTTCTTCCCCCGCTGGCGGGGTTTTCAGTAGCTCGACCAGTGCGGCCATTTGGGATGCTTCTAAAGGTTTTGGAACAATCCCATCTGTAGCACGTTCAGCTACGTGCTTACGGTATTCTTCTAGCACGACGGTTCTCCTCGCTCTCATTGTCATTTCGGTCCCGGTTATTCTCTTCATGCTCCTGCGAGACAGTAGTTTGTAGGGTAAATGCCCGGTTCCGCGACGGGCAGCATAGCAGGATTTTCAGGGGGTGTTAATCCGTTTACAAAAAAGCAACATTAAATACTTGCTGAATCGTTAAGGACAAAACATTACGTTTCAAATCCCCATTGAGCACAAAAAAACCGCCTTTCTACGGTGAGTTATTCTTTGAAAAGTGGTCATAAAAAATGCGAGGAAAGCTGGTGACGGCAATCTTTTAAGAATGCCAATGTATCGAAGTGTATGGAGCTCGCAACGATTACATACACAATTTCTCCGGTCTTAATAACATTTCCAGCAAAAATCCCAATTTACGTCAAAAATTAAACTACCAACGAGCCCACTATACTCGCTATGACAGTGACCCAATTTGGCACTGCTCTCTTAATTATGGGTATCCTTCTGAATACCAGGAGAAGTTAAATGAAGTTGCAATTCAAGCCTCATATTTTTGCCCTCGTAGGGAGTGCTGTCATTTTAGCGGCATCCGGCATGTTATTAGTGAAAAGCCAGTCATCGGTGGCGGCATCATCTCCGCCAGCTCCTGTTGCACAATCCACAACGCCTGCCCCGGTTACAGCACCCGCAGCCCCCGTAGCAGGGACGGCAGCACCATTAACAAATGCACCAACATTTACGACTGCTCAAATCGATCAATGGGTTGCACCTATAGCGCTATTCCCTGATCCGCTTTTATCGCAAGTGCTCATGGCGTCGACCTACCCGGCAAACGTCGTTCAGGCGGTTCAATGGTCGCGGGATAATCCGAAACAGCAAGGTGATCCCGCCGTTCAGGCGGTTTCAAATCAACCCTGGGATCCGAGTGTAAAATCTCTGGTCGCTTTCCCACAATTATTGGCATTGATGGGTGAAAACCCACCATGGGTACAAAATCTGGGTGATGCCTTCCTCGGGCAACCTAAAGATGTGATGGATTCCGTGCAGAAATTGCGTTTAATGGCGCAGCAGACAGGTACCCTGAAAACGACACCGCAACAAACGGTGACCACAGCCCCTGTCACGGTAAACCAGAATACAACGGTTGCAGAGCCATCCAGCACCAGCGCGGCTCCTGCACCTGCTCCGA
Source organism: Buttiauxella sp. (assembly GCF_035271705.1). Taxonomy (GTDB): domain Bacteria; phylum Pseudomonadota; class Gammaproteobacteria; order Enterobacterales; family Enterobacteriaceae; genus Buttiauxella. The sequence continues at coordinate 25,319 of NZ_DATERI010000072.1, read as the reverse complement.
CGGTCATAAAAATCGAACCGACTAACCCAGAAGTCGTTTATGTTCCTAGTTACAATCCAACGACCGCATACGGCACCTGGCCAAACACCGCTTATCCACCCGTTTATCTTCCCCCTCCCGAAGAGGATGATTTCGGTGACAACTATATGGATGGACTCGGATTTGGCCTGGGTATAGTCACCACTGCGGCTTTATTTGGCAGCATCGATTGGGATGATGACGATTACGATGGCTACCATGGTGGTGGCGGCGGGTATAATCGTAATGGGGACAACAACATCAATATTGACGTTGACCGTTACAACCGCGTTTCCGGGCAAAATCTGGCCAGGGGCACTAATACACGCTTCCAGCATAATCCGACTTACCGGAATGGGGTTGGCTACCAGTCCAATGCCGTATCTGAACGCTATAACCGGACGAATACTGCTGGTGGGCTTAGCACAACGCCAAACGCTGCATCAGTCAACCGTGATGCCCAGCGACAAGCGGCCAAGACACAAATGCAGCAGACGCAGCGGCAAAGTGGCACAACCGCACAGCGCTCGACCCGCGACGCTCAGCGTCAGGCTTCTTCCCAACAGTTGAACAAGGTTGCTCAGCGCAATAATTATCGCGGCTACGACACACCGAACACGGATGCTCGCCGTAACGCCGCGAAGACGCAGGCTAACCGTTCAACGACTCAACAGACGCAACGTCGTCAGGAAGCGGCCAGAACGCAGCCGCGTGAACAGAATCGGGCCACGACAACGACCAAACCGCGTCAGCAACAAACTCAACGACAAACGAGATCAGCGTTAAGCGGTAATGAAAGCCGCTCCCCTTCCTGGCAGGCACAAAACCAGCGTGGGCAGCAGAGTCTTAACCGTTCATCGGCTAATCGTGAACAACGCAGTGGTGGCCGCGAACGTAGCTCTGGTCAACGTGAAGTTAATCGCCGCTAAAAGGAGGCATCATGAAAAATCGTATGAAGTTAAGTGCATTAGTAATGTTGATGCTGCCGGCCTTTGTTCAGGCACAGCAATTGTTCACCACACCTGAAAAGGCGGCCACCTCATTTGCCAACGCCGTCGTTAACAAGGATGAAGCGGAACTGACCAAGGTACTCGGTGATAACTGGCGGGAGTATCTGCCCGATGATAAAGCCGATCCCGACGCCGTCGCGCGTTTTATTCGTGACTGGAAAGTGAGCCATAAAATCGAGCAGAAAGGGGAAACTGCGCATCTGAATGTTGGGAAAGAAAACTGGCAATTGCCAATCCCCATCGTGAAAACCGATGCGGGCTGGCACTTCGATATGCAACAGGCTGCGGATGAAATTCTCACGCGCACCATTGGCCTTAACGAGCTTTCTGCGATTCAGGCGATAGACGCCTATGTGGCGGCGCAGCAAGATTACTATGAGCTCGATCAGCAATACGCCCAGAAATTTGTCAGTAGCGAAGGCAAGAAAGACGGTTTGTACTGGCCACTCACTCCGGGTGAAGCACCCAGCCCTCTCGGCCCAAGTTTCAGCCCTGAGCAACCCGGCATGGGCTATCACGGTTATCACTTCCGTATTCTTACGGCTCAAGGTGCTGACGCGCCGGGTGGTGAGAAAAACTATATTTCAGACGGGAAAATGGCGGATGGCTTTGCGTTAATCGCCTGGCCTGTAGAGTATGGGGAAACTGGCGTCACCACCTTTATGGTTGATAACCAGGGAGTGATTTATCAGAAGGATTTGGGTGAGGAAACGGCTGAAAAAGTGAATGAGATAAAACTGTTCAACCCAGATAAAAGCTGGGAAGAAGAGCAGCAATAACCCAATAAAAAAAGCGGCCTAGGCCGCTTTTTTCTTTCCCATCAAGCGATTACTTCTTTTTCGCTTTCGGGTTTGGCAGGTCGGTGATGCTACCTTCGAAGATCTCGGCAGCCAGACCTACAGACTCGTGCAGAGTCGGGTGCGCGTGGATGGTGAGCGCGATATCTTCTGCGTCACAACCCATTTCGATAGCCAGACCGATTTCGCCCAACAGCTCGCCGCCGTTAGTGCCGACAATCGCACCACCGATAACACGGTGAGTTTCTTTGTCGAAAATCAGTTTGGTCATACCGTCTGCGCAATCGGAAGCGATAGCACGGCCAGAAGCTGCCCACGGGAAGGTGGCGGTTTCGTAGCTGATGCCTTTTTCTTTCGCTTCTTTCTCGGTCAGGCCAACCCATGCAACTTCTGGTTCGGTATAAGCGATTGAAGGAATCACTTTCGGGTCGAAGTAGTGCTTCATGCCAGCGATAACTTCAGCGGCAACGTGACCTTCGTGAACACCTTTGTGAGCAAGCATAGGCTGGCCCACGATGTCGCCGATTGCATAGATGTGCGGCACGTTAGTACGCATTTGCTTATCGGTACGAATGAAACCACGTTCGTCAACTTCAACGCCAGCAGCACCCGCATCCAGCAACTTACCGTTAGGTACGCGGCCGATTGCAACCAGAACCGCATCATAACGCTGTGGTTCAGCTGGGGCTTTTTTGCCTTCCATTGTGACGTAGATGCCATCTTCTTTGGCTTCAACAGCAGTCACTTTAGTTTCCAGCATCAGGTTGAATTGCTTGCTGATACGTTTAGTGAAGACTTTCACCACATCTTTGTCGGCAGCCGGGATAACCTGGTCGAACATTTCAACCACGTCAATCTCTGAACCCAGCGCATGGTACACCGTACCCATTTCCAGACCGATGATACCGCCACCCATAACCAACATGCGTTTTGGTACGGATTTCAACTCCAGTGCGTCGGTAGAATCCCATACGCGTGGATCTTCATGCGGAATGAATGGCAGCTGAATCGGACGAGAACCCGCCGCGATAATTGCGTTGTCGAAAGTGATAGTCGTTGGACCATTTTCGCCTTCAACAACCAGGGTGTTAGCACCGGTAAATTTACCCAGGCCATTCACCACTTTAACTTTACGACCTTTCGCCATACCAGACAGGCCACCAGTCAACTGGTTGATAACCTTTTCTTTCCAGGTACGGATCTTGTCGATGTCAGTTTTCGGCTCACCGAAAACAATGCCATGCTCAGCCAAAGCTTTAGCTTCTTCAATAACTTTAGCAACGTGCAGCAGGGCTTTAGAAGGGATACAGCCAACGTTCAGACAAACACCACCGAGGGTGCTGTAACGCTCGACAATGACGGTCTCCAGACCTAAATCAGCGCAACGGAATGCAGCAGAGTAACCTGCCGGGCCTGCCCCAAGTACGACGACCTGAGTTTTGATTTCAGTACTCATCATGACCTCTATGTTTTCTATCCGGTGATCCCTGGTCTTATCGCCCAACATCCACCGGGACGTTCTATCCGCCCGTAGTCTACAAAACTGTTAACAATTTTGAAACAACAAACGGCAAACGAATTGTCCTTTGCATCAGATAATCTCGAACTGCATCACGAGATTGACCTAAAAAAAGCCGACCGAAAGGCCGGCTTTTTGGCTTACATCACCAGACGGCGAATGTCGGCCAGCATGTTGTTGATGATGGTGATAAAGCGCGCACCATCAGCACCGTCAATCACGCGGTGGTCGAAGGAAAGAGACATCGGCATCATCAGACGCGGCGTGAACTCTTTACCATTCCAGACTGGCTCGATAGCAGACTTGGAGACACCGAGGATTGCCACTTCTGGCGCGTTAACGATTGGCGCGAAGTGAGTCGTCCCGATACCGCCCAGGCTTGAGATAGTGAAGCAACCGCCCTGCATTTCGCCAGCAGTCAGCTTGCCATCGCGAGCTTTCTTGGAAATAGCCATCAGTTCACGGGACAGCTCAGAGATGCTCTTCTTGTTCACATCTTTGAAGACCGGAACCACCAGGCCATTTGGCGTATCAACCGCCACACCGATGTTGATGTATTTCTTCAGCGTCAGCTTCTGGCCGTCTTCGGACAGGGAACTGTTGAAGCGAGGCATTTGCTCAAGAGCCGCAGCCACAGCCTTCATGATGAACACCACTGGGGTGAACTTCACGTCCAGCTTGCGCTTAGCCGCTTCATCGTTCTGCTGTTTGCGGAACGCTTCAAGATCGGTGATGTCTGTTTTGTCGAAGTGCGTAACATGCGGGATCATCACCCAGTTACGGCTCAGGTTAGCACCAGAGATTTTCTGGATACGGCCCAGTTCAACTTCTTCGATTTCACCAAACTTGCTGAAGTCGATTTTCGGCCATGGCAGCATGCCTGGCAGACCGCCGCCAGTTGCAGCAACAGGAGCCGTTTCAGCACGCTTAACGGCGTCTTTGACGTAAGCCTGAACATCTTCGCGCAGGATACGACCTTTACGGCCAGACCCTTTCACTTTCGCCAGGTTCACACCGAACTCACGCGCCAGACGGCGAATCAGTGGGGTGGCGTGAATGTATGCGTCGTTTTCCGCGAATTCAGTTTTGCCTTCGGCTTTAGCAGGTGCAGACGCTGGTTTCTGAGCGGCTGGTGCAGGAGCTGGAGCCGCGGCTTCTTGCTTAGCGGCAGGAGCAGGTGCAGCACCTTCCACTTCGAAGACCATAATCAGGGAACCGGTAGACACTTTGTCGCCAGTGTTGATTTTGATTTCTTTAACCACACCCGCGAACGGCGCCGGGACTTCCATAGAGGCTTTGTCGCCTTCAACGGTGATCAGTGATTGTTCAGCGGCAACTTTATCGCCCACTTTAACCATGATCTCGGTCACTTCAACTTCGTCACCGCCGATGTCTGGAACATTCACTTCTTTAGCCGCAGATGCCGCTGGTGCTGCAGCCGGAGTGGCTTCAGCTTTGGTTTGGGTTGCAGCCGGTGCAGCACCCGCTACTTCAAAGACCATAATCAGGGAACCGGTAGACACTTTGTCACCAGTATTGATTTTGATTTCTTTAACAACACCCGCGAACGGCGCCGGGACTTCCATAGAAGCTTTATCACCTTCAACGGTGATCAGAGATTGCTCTGCTTCAACTTTGTCGCCAACTTTAACCATGATCTCGGTCACTTCAACTTCGTCACCACCGATGTCCGGTACGTTCACTTCTTTTGCTGCCGCGGCCGCTGGGGCTGCTGCTGGCGCTGCTTCTTTCTTCTCTTCAGCCGGAGCTGGTGCAGCGGCTGCTGCACCTTCGGCGGATTCGAAAATCATAACCAGTTTGCCGGTTTCAACTTTGTCACCCACCGCAACTTTGATCTCTTTGACCACGCCTGCTTGCGGTGAAGGGACTTCCATTGAAGCCTTATCACCTTCCACGGAGATGATGGACTGGTCAACTTCAACCTTATCGCCCACTTTCACCATGATTTCGGTAACTTCAACTTCGTCTGCACCGATGTCCGGTACCTTGATTTCGATAGCCATTTTATTCTTTACCTCTTATGCCAGACGCGGGTTGACTTTATCTGCATCGATATTGAATTTGGTGATAGCGTCAGCCACCACTTTCTTATCGATGTCGCCACGTTTAGCCAGTTCGCCAAGTGCCGCAACAACCACATAAGATGCGTCCACTTCGAAGTGGTGACGCAGGTTTTCGCGGCTGTCTGAACGACCGAAGCCATCAGTACCCAGTACGCGGTAATCGCTTGCTGGGATGAAGTTACGGATCTGCTCAGCGAACAGTTTCATATAGTCAGTTGACGCTACAGCTGGTGCATCGCTCATTACCTGAGCAACGTACGGTACACGTGGTTCCGCAGTTGGGTGCAACATGTTCCAACGCTCACAGTCCTGACCATCACGAGCCAGTTCGGTGAAGGAAGTTACGCTGAACACATCAGAGCCAACGCCGTAATCTTTCGCGAGGATCTGTGCTGCTTCACGTACGTGACGCAGGATAGAACCGGAGCCCATCAGCTGAACCTTACCTTTGCTACCTTCAACTGTTTCCAGTTTGTAGATACCTTTACGGATGCCGTCTTCCGCACCTTCTGGCATGGCTGGCATGTGGTAGTTTTCGTTCAGCGTAGTGATGTAGTAGTAAATGTTCTCTTGCGCTTCGCCGTACATACGCACCAGACCGTCATGCATGATGACAGCAACTTCGTAAGCGTACGCTGGATCGTAAGAGATACAGTTAGGGATAGTCAGAGACTGAATATGGCTGTGGCCATCTTCGTGCTGCAGACCTTCACCGTTCAGAGTGGTACGACCGGAAGTCCCGCCGACCAGGAAGCCACGCGCCTGTTGGTCACCCGCAGCCCAGCACAGGTCGCCAATACGTTGGAAACCGAACATGGAGTAGTAGATGTAGAACGGGATCATTGGCAGATCGTTGGTGCTGTAAGAGGTCGCAGCAGCCAGCCAGGATGAACCTGCGCCCAGTTCGTTGATACCTTCTTGCAGGATCTGACCTTTCTCGTCTTCTTTATAGTATGCAACCTGCTCACGGTCCTGCGGGGTGTACTGCTGGCCGTTCGGGCTGTAAATACCAATCTGACGGAACAGACCTTCCATACCGAAAGTACGCGCTTCATCGGCAATGATTGGAACCAGACGGTCTTTGATAGACGGGTTCTTCAGCATTACGTTCAGGGCACGAACGAAAGCGATAGTGGTGGAGATTTCTTTGTTCTGCTCTTCTAACAGAGAGCTGAAGTCAGCCAGCGTAGGCAGTTCCAGTTTCTCGGTGAATTTTGGCAGGCGAGTCGGCAAGTAGCCGTTCAGTTTTTCACGCTGGCCATGCAGATATTTGTGCTCTTCGCTGCCTTCTTCGAACTTAATGTATGGCAGTTTTTCGATTTCAGCATCAGTCACCGGTACATTGAAACGGTCACGTACATAACGTACGCCTTCCATGTTCATTTTCTTAACCTGGTGCGCGATGTTTTTACCTTCGGCAGTCTCACCCATGCCATAACCTTTAACGGTATGTGCAAGGATTACAGTTGCTTTGCCTTTGGTTTCTTGTGCATTTTTCAATGCAGCGAAGATTTTCTTCGGATCGTGACCGCCACGGTTCAGTGCCCAAATCTCATCGTCGGACATATCTTTAACCAGTGCAGCAGTTTCTGGATAACGACCGAAGAAGTGCTCACGAACGTAAGCGCCGTTTTTGGATTTGAAGGTCTGGTAGTCACCGTCAACGGTTTCGCCCATCAGTTGCAACAGCTTGCCGCTGGTATCTTTACGCAGCAGAGCGTCCCAACGAGAGCCCCAAATCACCTTGATAACGTTCCAGCCAGCACCCGCGAAGATACCTTCCAGTTCGTTAATGATTTTGCCGTTACCCGTTACTGGGCCATCCAAACGCTGGAGGTTACAGTTGATGATGAAGCACAGGTTGTCCAGTTTTTCACGGGTTGCGATAGTGATCGCACCTTTGGATTCTGGCTCATCCATCTCACCGTCGCCCAGGAACGCATAAACGCGCTGTGCGGAGGTATCTTTCAGGCCACGGTGTTCCAGGTATTTCTGGAATTTAGCCTGATAGATTGCACCGATTGGACCCAGACCCATAGATACGGTCGGGAACTGCCAGAATTCTGGCATCAATTTCGGGTGCGGGTAAGAGGACAGACCATTACCGTGAACTTCCTGACGGAAATTGTTCATCTGGTCTTCAGTCAGGCGGCCTTCAAGGAAGGCACGTGCGTAAACGCCTGGGGAGATGTGGCCCTGGAAGTACACCAGATCGCCGCCATCTTTAGCATTGCGTGCGCGGAAGAAGTGGTTGAAACACACGTCATACACGGTTGCAGAAGACTGGAAAGAAGACATATGGCCGCCCAGGTCGAGGTCTTTTTTAGACGCACGCAGGACAGTCATGATGGCATTCCAACGGATAGCAGAACGAATACGGCGTTCCAGCTCCAGATTCCCCGGGTATTCCGGTTCATCTTCAACGGCGATGGAGTTTACGTACTGACGGGCAGCAGAACCTTCTGCAACTTTTACTCCGCCTTTACGGGCTTCGCTCAATAACCTTTCAATCAGGTACTGTGCGCGCTCAACACCTTCTTCACGGATGACCGATTCGATCGCCTGTTGCCAGTCGCGAGTTTCGATCGGATCCACGTCATTTGGGAAACGTTCTGACATGGGTGGTATTCCTTATCTGTGTCTAATACGTTGATTTTCTGGAACCTGTCCCATTGTGCTTTCCTTGAAAAAACACAATAAGACAGGTTCTGCGTTTAGTTGCCGCGCTCTAAATAGTGGCGCTTAAAAGAACCAGAAATTTCAGGTTCTTATTCCTTACGTTGCTGTAAGCGCCGTAGAGAACGTTCTCGACGACTCTGTTCGCGGTTGCGATCCAGCAATATTTCTTCGATAAATGCCAGGTGACGGTGCGACGCTTCACGCGCCTGCTCCGGCTGACGAGCCATAATCGCCGCAAAAATACTGGCGCGATGGCTGCTCACTTGCGCCAGCATTTCACGGCGCGCATAGAGCAATTCAAAATTCTGACGAACGTTTTGTTCGAGCATGGGTGACATACAGCGCAACAAGTGTAGTAACACCACATTGTGGGCAGCTTCAGTTACAGCGATTTGATACTGCATCACCGCATCGGATTCAGCATCCAGATCGCCGGACTCTTGCGCTTTTTGAATGGCTAAATGACAGTCGCCGATACGATTGAGATCTTCGTCCGTACCACGCAAGGCAGCGTAATACGCAGCGATACCTTCAAGTGCGTGGCGGGTTTCAAGCAGATCAAACTGGGATTCAGGATGGTCAGACAGCAGTTCGACCAGAGGGTCGCTTAAACTTTGCCAAAGACTGTTTTGGACAAAAGTACCGCCGCCCTGACGACGGAGCAGGAGTCCTTTCGCTTCAAGGCGCTGAATAGCCTCGCGTAGTGAAGGACGAGAAACATCGAACTGTTTTGCCAATTCGCGCTCTGGTGGAAGTTTTTCGCCGGGACGCAAGGTTCCCTCGAGGATGAGAAACTCCAACTGCTGCTCAATCACATCGGATAATTTTGGTTGGCGGATTTTGCTGTAGGCCATTTTTTCCCTGTCTCTGCCATTAGCCCTATACCCGTCAGACTTCAAATCATCTGGGGTTAGTCAATTGGTATGACCAATTTCACATTGTTGACGCTAAAGTAACAAAGTATTCACCTTCTGTCCATATTGGTTTTGATTGAAATCATTAAACCAGGCACATTTTAACAAGATCACAGAAATGGTGTTTCAAGATTGTAACTTTGCACAAATGTCACATTTACTCCCCCCAGGTCACATTTAACTTTTATGAAACACAAAAACTGCGTTTTCTTGCAAATTGAACCGATTCATCAATTTAAAATATGAATATAAATTCACAAACAATGCTTAAACTGAATGAATGGTATGTGAAGTGAAAAATATGAGCGAAATGACAACTGGTTTCTTTTTATTCAACTCGTCACGACAAGAATAGAAAGCAGGTGCAAACGCTGGCACTTACCACTATTCTTTGCGCTGCGGTAGTCCGATGCGCGAAATACTGGAATTAAAAACCGTAAAATAAATACTACACATTACGGAATCACAAACTTACAGAGGTGCAATTAGCGCCCTAACAATAACCACACACGAGGTTAAACAATGGAAGGTCAACAGCAAGGCGACACGCTGAAACGCGGCCTTAAAAACCGCCATATCCAGCTCATCGCGCTGGGTGGAGCTATAGGAACTGGCCTGTTTTTGGGCAGTGCGTCTGTCATCCAATCCGCCGGGCCGGGGATTATTCTTGGCTACGCGATCGCAGGTTTTATTGCCTTTTTGATCATGCGCCAACTGGGCGAGATGGTTGTTGAAGAGCCTGTAGCGGGTTCTTTTAGCCACTTTGCTTACAAATACTGGGGTGGATTTGCAGGTTTTGCGTCTGGCTGGAACTACTGGGTGCTGTATGTCCTGGTCGCCATGGCAGAACTGACTGCGGTAGGTAAGTACATCCAGTTCTGGTACCCGGAGATCCCTACCTGGGCGTCTGCGGCAGTCTTTTTCGTCGTGATCAATGCCGTCAATCTCACCAACGTAAAAGTGTTCGGTGAATTGGAATTCTGGTTCGCTATCATCAAAGTCATCGCCGTCGTTGCCATGATTCTGTTTGGTGCCTGGTTGCTGTTTAGCGACAACGCAGGTCCACAAGCAACGGTGCGCAACCTTTGGGAACAAGGCGGGTTCTTACCGCACGGCTTTACCGGATTAGTCATGATGATGGCCATTATCATGTTCTCCTTTGGTGGGCTTGAGCTGGTCGGTATTACAGCGGCAGAAGCGGATAATCCACAAGTCAGCATTCCTAAAGCGACCAACCAGGTTATCTACCGTATCCTGATTTTCTATGTGGGTTCACTGGCTGTGCTGCTGTCTCTGATGCCGTGGACTCGCGTGACCGCTGACACCAGCCCGTTCGTGCTTATCTTCCACGAATTGGGTGACACCTTTGTCGCCAACGCGCTTAACATTGTGGTTCTGACCGCCGCACTGTCTGTATATAACAGCTGTGTTTACTGCAACAGCCGCATGTTGTTCGGTCTGGCTCAGCAAGGCAACGCACCAAAAGCGCTGCAAAAAGTTGATAAACGTGGCGTGCCGGTTAATACCATTCTGGTCTCTGCGCTGTTCACCGCACTGTGTGTACTGATTAACTATTTGGCGCCAGCAGAAGCGTTCGGCATGCTGATGGCATTGGTGGTCTCTGCACTCGTCATCAACTGGGCGATGATAAGCCTCGCGCACATTAAGTTCCGTCGTGCGAAAGAGCAAGAAGGCGTGAAATCACGTTTCCCTGCCCTGTTCTATCCGTTGGGTAACTATGTCTGCTTGCTGTTTATGGCTGCAGTGCTGGTTATCATGGCAATGACCCCTGGCATGGCAATCTCCGTATGGTTGATTCCGGTGTGGGTAGTCATTCTTGGTATCGGATACTTCATCAAACAGAAGAACCTGAAGAGCGTTAAAGCGTAATTTTGATTGACCTATGCCCTAAATAATTCCAGGTGCATCGCGGCGGCAAGAGAACAAATCCCGATGAGCTTACAAAGGTAAGTGATTCGGGTGAGTGAGCGTCGCCAACAAAGATGCAACTTGAATTATGACGGGCATAGCTTTGTTATCTAGTTCACACTTCCTTTACAATGACAGTATTATCCATCTCTGCGACGTATTCCTGACGCGCAATTTTTTCCCAACAACACAATAATCTTGTCCATATACTGGTCAGGAGCATTTCCAATGGAAAGCAGCAAATTATCTATTAAAGAAAAGATTGGCTACGGAATGGGCGACGCTGGGTGCAACATCATATTTGGCGCCATTATGTTGTTTGTTAACTATTTTTATACTGACATATTTGGCCTTGCTCCGGCACTAGTGGGGGTAATGCTGCTTTCAATCAGGGTTATCGACGCTATTACCGACCCCATTATGGGTGCCATTGCTGATAGAACCCAAAGCCGTTGGGGCCGTTTTCGTCCATGGATTTTATGGATGGCAGCCCCATTTGCCTTCTTCAGTTACCTGATGTTTACCACACCTGACTGGGCCTACAGCAGCAAAGTTATCTATGCCTTCGTCACTTACTTCCTGCTCTCATTAACCTATACCGCCATCAACATCCCTTACTGCTCCCTGGGAAGCGTGATTACAAACGACCCGAAAGAACGTGTTGCTTGCCAGTCATATCGTTTTGTCATGGTCGGTATCGCGACACTTATCCTTTCACTCTCCCTGCTGCCAATGGTTGACTGGTTTGGCGGTGGTGATAAAGCGAAAGGCTACCAGATGGCGATGGGTGTTCTGGCAGTGCTCGGAATGTTCATGTTCCTGTTCTGCTTCTCGACCGTCAGAGAACGCGTACGTCCAGCAGTACCAAGCAACGACGATTTAAAATCTGACCTGAAAGATGTGTGGAAAAATGACCAGTGGGTACGGATTTTACTTCTGACACTGTGCAACGTTTGCCCTGGTTTTATCCGTATGGCGGCCACCATGTATTACGTCACCTGGGTAATGGGCCAAAGCACCAGTTTCGCCACCCTCTTTATTAGCCTCGGCGTGGTAGGCATGATGGGCGGCAGCATGTTGGCTAAAGTGTTGACTGACCGTTTTTGCAAACTGAAAGTGTTTTTCTGGACCAACATCGTGTTGGCGATTTTCTCTTCCGGGTTCTACTTCCTCGATCCGCACGCGACCACACTGATTGTAGTGATGTATTTCCTGCTGAATATTCTGCACCAGATTCCTTCACCGCTGCACTGGTCGTTGATGGCTGACGTTGATGACTACGGCGAGTGGAAAACCGGCAAGCGCATCACCGGTATTAGCTTCTCTGGTAACTTGTTCTTCCTGAAATTGGGCCTGGCGATTGCCGGTGCGATGGTAGGATTCTTGCTTTCCTGGTACGGCTACGATGCTGGTGCGAAAGAACAAAGCGCGGAGTCAATTAACGGTATTGTGATGCTGTTTACCATCATTCCTGGCGTGGGGTACCTGATTACCGCCGGTGTGGTACGCCTGCTGAAAGTTGACAGTGAAACGATGCGCCGCATTCAGGCCGACCTTGAAAAGCGCCGTAACAACTATCGCGAACTGAACGAATATCACGACAGCAAACCTGTCGAAGCAAAGCTATAAGGAAAGCCCTATGAATCAGGAGCAATGGCCTAATCCATTTATCGAACAGCGTGCCGACCCCTTTATTTTGCTGCATGAAGAGTGGTACTACTTTATTGCATCAGTGCCGGAGTACGACCGGCTAGAAATCCGCCGAGCGGCAACGATTAGCGAACTGCCAACTGCCCAACCGTCGGTGGTGTGGCGCAAGCCGAGCCAAGGCCCTATGAGTGAGCTCATCTGGGCACCGGAACTGCATCATATTGATGGGAAATGGTACATCTACTTCGCCGCAACGCACACGCAGGAGTTGGACACGCTAAATATGTTCCAGCATCGGATGTTTGCCCTGGAGTGTGCCGATGTAGACCCGCTAACGGGTAAATGGGTAGAGAAAGGCCAGGTAAAAACTCAATTCGACAGTTTCTGTCTGGATGCCACCACCTTCAACCACCAAGGGAAGCAGTGGTATTTATGGGCGCAGAAAGACCCCAATATTGCGGGTAACTCAAATCTGTATCTCGCTGAACTGGAAACGCCATGGGCAATCAAAGGCAAACCGGTGATGTTAAGTAAGCCTGAGCTGGATTGGGAATGTCGGGGTTTTCTGGTTAATGAAGGACCAGCGGTAGTGGTTCATGGCGACAAACTGTTTGTCAGTTACTCGGCCAGTGCCACCGACGAAAACTACTGCCTCGGTTTGCTGTGGATAGATCTAACTGCTGATCCAACTCAGACTGAAAACTGGCATAAATCTTTGCAGCCTGTGTTTACCACCAGTTACCCAAACAAGCAGTTCGGGCCTGGCCATAACAGTTTTACCAAAACAAAAGACGGGAAAGATGTGTTGGTTTATCACGCAAGGAACTACACGGAAATTGAAGGTGACCCGCTGTATGACCCAAATCGTCATACTCGCCTGAAAATGCTCGAATGGGATGAAAACGGTATGCCACTGTTTGGCATACCGCCTGCTGATCACCGCTAAACAGACCTAGCCTAACCCACCAGGCTATTTTATTTGCTAGTTTGGCCCTGGGCTGTGCTCAAAATCCTCACGTACTACGTGTACGCTCCGGTTTTTCCGCGCAGTCCAAGTCCAAACTATCTGCAACAATAACACCTGGTGAGTGAGGCTGTTCTGCTAGACCAGAGTGCCGTAAATCGTCAATAACGCCACCACCACCAAAATTACCAACGAAGCTTTCTTTGCCATAGACACGGCAGCTTTTGGCGTTTTGATTTTGTCGAGATGCGGCTCACGTGCCAGTGAAAACTGCGCCAGTTGAGTCAACACCTGATATTGTGAAGTATGGCGGTCAGCCAGTGAAGCAAACCATGCAGGAAGAGCGCGTTCGCCGTGGCCCACCAACGCATAAACCACTCCCACCAAGCGCACCGGCACCCAGTCCAGCACATGCAAAATAGCATCGATACCGGAATGTAAACGCTGTTGAGGTGAATGATGGCGAGCAAGCCACGTTTGCCATGCACGCAAGAAAGCATAGCCTGCCAGCGTCACTGGCCCCCACACTCCGCCAACAATAAACCAGAAAAGCGGCGCCAGATAAAAACGGAAGTTAATCCACAACAGCGCGTTCTGCAGCTCTTTCAGATATTCTCGCTCGTCGCAATCTGGCGGAACCCCATGGATAAGCGTCAGTTCACTCGCCATTGCATCACGAGCATGGCTGTCGTCGTGGTTCGCGGCTTTTAAATAAGAGTGGTAATGCAAGCGAACCTGGCCGGCCCCCAGGCAAAGCACACCGAGCGCAATCCAGAACACCAATAATGGCACATTAAAGAACAAGCCTTGTAACGCACGAATACAGAGGAAAACCAACAGCATGCATAGAGCGGTCATCGCCAGTGTGCGCAACAACGAAAAACTTTTTACCCGCCGAAAAAGGACTTCAAGACGGTGATCTAACTGCCAATGTTCACCTAGCTTAAATAGCCGCTCCCAAATCATCACCAGCAATAATGTAAACAGCGTCATTTCATCTCCTTGTTTGACGTTACCTCAACCGAATGGTGAAAACGCGACCAGTCAAATGCAGGACCTGGGTCAGTTTTGCGTCCAGGTGCAATATCACAATGCCCCGTCATATGGTTAGCAATTGCCGGATAAACCTGAATCAGGGCATCTGAAATAGAAGTAAGCTGTTGATATTGCACATCAGTATAAGGCAACGAGTCCGTACCCTCCAGTTCAATACCAATGGAAAAATCGTTGCAGCGCTCACGCCCCTGGTACAGAGAAACTCCAGCATGCCAGGCACGCTTATCGAATGGAACATACTGAACGATTTCGCCATCACGGCGGATAAGACAATGCGCTGAAACTCGCAAATGCGCGATGCCCGCGAAATACGGATGGGCTTCAGGGTCCAGAGTTCCAGTAAACAACGCATCAATCCACGGCCCACCAAACTCGCCTGGCGGTAGACTGATGTTATGCACCACCAGCAGTGAAGGTATTTCATCCTCCGGTCGGCAATCGAAATGTGGGGAAGGAACATGCTTCACACCCACCAGCCAGCCGTTTTTTAGCTGCATCCGCGGTCTCCTTAGAGTGGTACTTAACGTCGCATCAATGTAGCATGTTTCGACATTAACTAAGCCATTTCGGAGTTTTATCATGCCGCCTCGCCGTTATAACTCAGACCGCCGACGTGACGAGCTTCTCGAGCGTATTAACCTTGATATTCCACAGTCTGTTTCGCAGGCTTTGCGCGAAGATCTTGGTGGTGACATCGACCCTAATAACGATATCACCGCACAATTACTGGATGCAGAACATTGTTCGCATGCCGTTGTTATCACCCGTGAAGACGGTGTGTTCTGTGGTAAACGTTGGGTCGAAGAGGTATTTATTCAGCTTGGCGGTGATGTCAAAGTTACCTGGCATGTTGAAGATGGCCAAACCGTAGTAGTAGACCAACCACTATTCGAACTGACAGGGCTTTCACGTGTGCTGCTCACTGGTGAGCGTACTGCGCTGAACTTTGTACAAACGCTGTCAGGTGTTGCCAGCGAAGTGCGCACGTATGTTGACCTGCTAGCGGGAACAAACACGCAACTGCTTGATACGCGTAAAACTCTGCCGGGCCTACGCACAGCACTGAAATACGCGGTCCTATGCGGTGGCGGCAGTAACCATCGTTTGGGTCTGTCCGATGCTTTTCTGATTAAAGAAAATCACATCATCTCTTCGGGTTCCATTCGCCAGGCGGTAGAAAAAGCCTTCTGGTTCCATCCGGATGTACCTGTGGAAGTTGAAGTTGAGTCACTTGAAGAGCTGGAACAGGCGCTACACTCTGGCGCTGACATTATCATGCTCGATAATTTCGACGTTGAAGATATGCGAAAAGCTGTCGTTCTCACCAATGGCAAAGCGCGCCTGGAAGTTTCAGGAAACGTGACGAAAGAAACCATCCGTGAATTTGCTGAAACCGGTGTCGACTTTATCTCTGTGGGCGCGCTGACTAAGCATGTCCACGCGCTCGATCTCTCTATGCGCTTCCGCTAATTCCTGCCAGGCAGATGAGGTGAAACTCATCTGCTTTTTTCTTTCCCTTGCGCCATTGCTCGCATTTTCATTGTTGCCCCCTGCAAACTACACAGAAATCCTGGAAAGTGCCTTCCTGATGCTATCACTCGCTCTCGCCTGAACATTTATTACCGCGCAAAGTGCCGCCATCCCAATCAGGAGCGGCATATGAACAAACAACAAGGATTTACACTTATTGAGCTGATGGTGGTTATCGGCATTATCGCGATTCTGAGTGCCGTTGGTATTCCCACCTATCAGAACTACCTGAGAAAAGCGGCACTTACCGACATGCTCCAAACCTTTGTCCCCTACCGTACCGCTATTGAGCTTTGTGCGATTGAACGGGGTGGCATTAGCCAGTGCAATGCCGGAAGTAACAGTATCCCCGCGCCTAAAACGACCCGTTATGTCAGCGGTATGAGCGTTGAAAGCGGCGTTGTCACTCTGACAGGGCAAGAAAGCCTGAATGGTCTTACCATTTCGTTATCCCCACGTTGGAATGATGCTGAAGGTGTGGAAGGTTGGAGCCGGGTCTGTGCCACGACCGATGGCGGTTCGCTGAAACAGACCTGCGAAGAGGTTTTCCGTTTTGATACTAACCCGGCGAGTCACTAAGCTATGGAAAATAGGCAGATCCTCGCACTGTGCAACCAGTATCAGGCGGTACTACTTTCTGAAGATCCTACACTGCACATCGCTATTGCACTGAATCCACCCGCTCAGTTTTTTGAAGCATTGCGTTTTATCTGCGATAAACCAGTTAATGTTGAGTACTGGCCCGCTGAGCAGTTAGAGAAAGCGCGGCATTCAGGAGTTTTGGCAAACACAGATGAACCACCTGAAAACATCGCGCCAGTGGTTCAACTGCTACAAGAAACGCTTCACAAAGCGGTTCAACTGCGCGCATCAGACATCCACTTTGAGCCGATAGATCAAGGCTACCAGATTCGTTTTCGGGTCGACGGTGTGCTGCAACTGCAACCTCTCCTCCCAGCTCATCTGGCCGCCCCGTTAACTGCACGGCTAAAAGTATTGGGCAATCTGGATATTGCGGAGCGTCGCCTGCCTCAGGACGGGCAAATGGAGATTGAAGTCGAACAGCAAAAATGTTCATTTCGCATTGCGACGTTACCGGTGTATCACGGCGAAAAAGTTGTTTTACGCTTAATGTCTCAGACCAAACAAACTTTTGAGCTTTCAGATTTGGGTATGTCATCGGATGACCGCACCCGCTTTCAGAGTTGTCTAGCCAATCCACAAGGCATGATTCTGGTTACTGGTCCCACCGGGAGCGGTAAAACCATCACACTTTACAGTGCGCTAAAAATACTCAACCAAGTTTCCAGTAACCTCTGTAGCGTAGAAGATCCGATTGAAATCCCGATGCACGGACTCAATCAAACGCAAATAAACAGCAAAGCGGGACTGAGTTTTCACAGTGTTTTACGCGCCTTACTGCGCCAGGATCCCGACATCATCATGGTAGGTGAGATTCGTGACAGCGATACCGCAGAAATTGCCATTAAGGCCGCGCAGACGGGGCATCTTGTTCTTTCCACACTGCACACCAACTCAACGGCAGAAACGGTGGTGCGCCTGCAACAAATGGGGGTGGAACGCTGGATGCTAGCCTCAGCGTTGAACATGGTGGTCGCACAGCGTCTGGTTCGCAAACTCTGCCCCCACTGCAAGCAGCAGCTTCCTGAAGGCATCCTCCTTCCGACAACACTATGGAAACGCGTTTTACCACATTGGCAGGCTGTGGGTTGTGAACGCTGCTACGGTGGCTTTTACGGGCGAAGCGCATTGTTTGAAATCTTGCTTGTCGACCAGGTTCTACAAGCTTCAATTATCAAAGGTATGCCCGCACATGAAATCGAAGCCCTCGCATGCCAACAAGGCATGCTGACACTATTCGAAAGTGGTTGTCTGGCAGTGGAACAAGGGCTAACCACACTCGAAGAGTGCTATCGGGTTCTGGGAGTTCCTCATGGCTAAGTTTGTGCTCTGGCACTGGAAAGCCGTCGATCCCTTTGGACAGGTACAGAAGGGGACGTTATGTGCGGAGGATGCCGAATCCGTTATCAATCAATTGTTCAATGCAGATCTCCAACTTTTGCAGCTACGCAAAACGTCACGCCCCCGCCGTGGCTGCTGGCATATCCAGCAAAAAATTCAAGTATTTCGCCAGCTTGCTACTCTGCTTCAGGCAGGAATCTCCTTGTCTGATGCCTTGTTGCTTATCGCGCAGCAGCATCCGTTTGAAGAATGGCGTGCGTTGCTAAAAGACATTGAACAGCGTGTTTCGAGTGGCACGCCATTTTCTGCTGCATTAAGCCAATGGCCGAAGATTTTCCCCGCGTTGTTCATTGCCCTGATTCATATAGGTGAGTTAACGGGGAAGTTAGACGAGTGTTGTAAAAGGCTGGCAGATCAACAAGAAAAACTGTATCGGCTGCGTAAAAAAGTCATGAAGGCCTTGCGTTACCCACTGTTTATTATGGTCGTCGCCCTGCTTGTCACTATCGGGATGATGGGATTTGTCCTGCCGGAGTTTGCCAATATCTATCGGTCTTTTAACGCGCCACTGCCAGCTGTAACCATGGCAGTAATGGCGGTTTCAGATTGGGTAACGACACAAGGACTGGGGTGGTTATTGGCGTGTGTCATCCTCTTTACCTGTGGATATTTTCTTCGACAACGAAAACCTCACTGGCAAGTGTATGAGCAAAATCTATTGCTGCGCATTCCACTGGTTGCCCCGCTATGGCGTGGGCAAGTTCTCAGCCAAATCTATACCACGCTGTCACTATCCCAACAAGCGGGTATTCCTTTGTTGCAAGGGCTGGAAGCAGTTGAAACGACACTCACTCCACTGTTGTGGAAGAAAGTTATTTCAAAAATTAGCACCAAAGTGATTCAGGGTGTTCCGTTTTGGCTTGCGCTCACTCAGAGCGAGCGATTCACACCATTGTGTTGCCAGTTAGTACGAGTGGGTGAGGAGTCAGGTGCTTTAGATTTGATGCTCGAAAAACTGGCAAGCTGGCATCACAACAATACTGAGGAACAGGCTGATACCCTGGCCGCTGCGCTGGAGCCGATAATGATGTTAGTCGTGGGAGCCATTATTGGGACGCTGGTGATTGCGATGTATCTGCCTATTTTTCAGCTAGGAGACGCAATGAGCGCTGGATGACGGCGCAGCGAGTGCTGCGCCATATGCGTATAAAGCTTAGAGGCTATTGAATACGCGGTTTTCTTGCTCGGCAACACGAATAAACGTGGTGCGCTTGGTCAACTCTTTCAGACGAGAAGCGCCAACATAGGTACATGCAGAACGCAATCCGCCCAGGATGTCACGGGCAGTGTTTTCTACAGGACCACGTAATGCCAGTTTGACTGTTTTGCCTTCTGCTGCGCGGTATTGTGCAACGCCTCCAACGTGGCGGGTCATTGCAGACTCAGAGCTCATGCCGTAGAACTGCATGAATTTCTCGCCGTTTTCTTCAACAATGGTGCCACCACTTTCTTCGTGGCCAGCCAGCATACCGCCGAGCATCACGAAATCTGCACCGCCGCCGAATGCTTTAGCAACATCACCTGGAACAGTACAACCGCCGTCGCTCACAATCTGGCCGCCAAGGCCATGAGCCGCATCAGCACATTCAATCACAGCAGACAGTTGCGGGTAACCCACGCCCGTTTTAACGCGAGTGGTACATACGGATCCTGGACCGATACCAACTTTAACGATGTCAGCACCAGAAAGAATAAGCTCTTCGCACATTTCGCCAGTCACAACGTTCCCTGCACAGATAACTTTATCCGGCCATGCTTCACGCGCTTTAGACAGGAACTGAGTGAAGTGTTCGGAGTAGCCGTTAGCCACATCGATGCAGATAAATTTCAGTGCTGGATTCAGAGCAAGAATTTGTTTGGTCTTCTGGAAATCAGCGTCTGATGTACCGGTCGAAACCATAACGAACTTCAGAATGTCGTCTGACTTGGACTTCGCGAAGTTGCTCCACTCTTCAACAGAGTAGTGCTTATGGACAGCGGTAAGGATATCAAATGAAGCCAACGCCTCAGCCATACCGAATGTACCCACGGTGTCCATGTTAGCTGCAATGATCGGAACACCTGACCATGCAATACCGGAGTGTTTGAAAGTGAACTGGCGCTCAAGCTCTACATCAGAGCGGCTTTTAAGAGTGGAACGTTTTGGGCGAATAAGAACGTCTTTAAAACCTAACTTCAAATCTTCTTCAATACGCATGTTGCAGATTCCTGGGTCGAATGGCGAAGGACGCGTGAACGCAATCAGCACTGTATACCCTAAATAATTCGAGTTGCGCAATGGCGGCAAGGGAGCCAATCCCCTGGAGCTTACATAAGTAAGTGACTGGGGTTTGTGAGTGCGGTCAACGCATCTGCAACTTGAAGTATGACGGGTATAACTACCAATTCCAGTGACGTTATCATACGCACTATTAATGCTGCTGCAAGACTGCGAAAACAGTCTTTTTTGCGCTACAATCGTTGAAATTTACCTGAGAAACGGGAAAACGCGATGCGGGGTTCATTTTACCCAATTCCGCCGCCCTTTCCTGGAACATGACAGGTATAAATTATCTTTTTATATGCTTGATAAAACGTGATTTAGGGTCTGGTTTTTATGGTTTATACGGTGGCATTAACGGGTGGGATTGGCAGTGGTAAAAGTACTGTCGCCGATAATTTTTCCCGATTAGGTATTACCGTTGTTGACGCTGACGTGATTGCTCGTCAGGTTGTTGAGCCAGGGCAACCCGCTCTTACAATTATTTCTGACCATTTTGGTAACGAAATTCTTCTTCAGGATGGCTCTCTTAACCGCCGGGTTCTTCGTGAAAAGATCTTTTCTTCCCCTGAAGAGAAACAATGGCTCAATGCGCTACTACATCCACTGATCCATCAACGCACCCGAACTGAGATCAATCACGCCGTTTCTCCCTACGTTTTGTGGGTTGTTCCGTTGCTAATTGAGAATAACCTTCAACAGATGGCCGATCGTGTGCTGGTTATTGATGTCTCGCCAGAGGTGCAAATCGCACGGACTATTGCGCGCGATAAGGTCAGTGGCGAACATGTGCAACAAATCCTTGCTGCACAGGCGACACGCGAGGCACGCTTGAGCGCTGCCGATGATGTAATTAATAACGATGGTGGCGCCGAGTTGGTGGCCGCACATGTTGACCGTCTGCACCGCCAGTATCTGGAACTGGCGTCCCAGGCCGCACAGCAGGAAAATTAATAATGAGCACCCAGATTCTTTTTGAGCACCCATTGAATGAAAAAATGCGCACCTGGTTGCGTATTGAGTTCTTAATCCAACAACTCGAAAGTTCATTACCGGTAAATGAGACGTCCAAAGCCCTACATTTTTTCCGTAATGTCGGTGACCTGCTGGACGTCTTTGAGCGAGGTGAGATTCGCACAGAGATTCTCAAAGAGCTGGAGCGCCAACAGCGTAAATTATTAAACTGGGCTGAAGTTCCAGGTGTAGATATGCAACTTATCGATTCGCTGCGTAGCCAACTCAAAGCATGCGGCACTGTTTTAATGGCCGCGCCGCGTATCGGGCAATCCTTGCGTGAAGACCGTTTAATTGCTCTTGTTCGTCAACGGCTTAGCATTCCAGGTGGTTGTTGTAGTTTCGATTTACCGACTTTGCATATTTGGCTTTATTCTCCACAAGAACAACGTAATGCACAAATCGATACCTGGATTATGAGTTTGCAACCGTTGAAACAGGCATTGGATCTGTTACTGGATATTATTCGTAATTCTGCACCATTCCGTAAGCTAACCAGCCTGAACGGTTTTTATCAAGACAACGGCGATGATGCTGATTTGCTGCGTTTACAGTTAGATCTCTCTTCACAGCTTTATCCTCAGGTTTCGGGTCATAAAAGCCGTTTTGCAATCCGTTTCTTACCGCTTGATAGCGAGAATGGAATTATCCCTGAGCGTCTCGATTTTGAGTTGGCATGCTGTTAAGGAGTGAAGATGTCTGAATCTATAAAAGTAAACTGCCCGGGTTGCGGCAAAGCCGTTATCTGGAATGAAACCAGCCCATATCGCCCATTTTGCAGCAAGCGCTGCCAGCTCATTGATTTAGGTGAATGGGCCGCCGAGGAAAAACGTATTCCAAGTAGCGGCGATTTGTCAGAAAGTGAAGGCTGGAGTGAAGAAGACCTGCGTTAACCCTGCTGTAATTTACTGATAACCGGTTCATTTGCTGGTGGGAAATCTGTCGCCACCAGCGCATTTTGTGCAATCCATTGACCTGGTTGCCCTTCTTTACCCCACGGCTCACCCTCCCAGCTTTCCACCAAGAAAAACCACAAAGTGATAAACCTGTCCGGGAACTGATAAGAGAGCTTTTCAAACAACCCAAACTGGGTCGCTGTAATGCCCGTTTCTTCTTGTAGCTCACGAACTAATGCCTGTTCTGGCGTTTCATCGGCTTCGATTTTCCCACCAGGAAATTCCAGTTTATTGGCCATATGAGCGTCAGCAGCTCGTTGCGTGATAAAAATCTGCCCCTGGGAGTTACGAATGATTCCGACGGCAATTTCTAATTGTTTCATTTTTGTGCAGGTGCTCCATAGAAAAAAGGCGCAGCAAGCTGCGCCTTCGTCGACAATAAAGTTCTTAGCTTAAACGGCCATGACACTGTTTGTATTTCTTACCAGAACCGCATGGGCAAGGATCGTTACGACCCACTTTGCGCTCACCCGTTTCTGCTGCCAATGCTTCTGCGGCAAGCGTGTCGTCATCCTGGTGGCTCAGTTGTTGCATCTGTGCCAGGCGCTCAGCTTCTTCACGACGCTGTTGTTCCATGGCTTCAACTTCTTCAGGCATACGAACCTGAACTTTGCTCAAGGTACTGATGACTTCATATTTCAGCGCTTCGAGCATAGAAGCAAACATGGCAAAAGATTCACGCTTGTATTCTTGCTTAGGATCTTTCTGCGCATAACCACGCAAGTGAATGCCCTGGCGCAGATAATCCATAGCCGCCAGATGCTCTTTCCACAATGAGTCCAGAGTCTGTAGCATCACGCCTTTTTCGAAATGGCGCATCATTTCAATGCCAACCACTTCTTCTTTACGCTGATAGACTTCGATAGCATTTTGCAGAATACGCTCGCGCAGAGTTTCTTCGTGCAGTTCTGGCTCTTTATCCAGCCACTCTTTGATTGGCAGTTCAAGGTCGAAATCGTTTTTCAGACGTTCGGCCAGACCTTCAACATCCCACATTTCTTCCAGAGATTGTGGTGGAATATGGGTGTCGATTGTCACTTTGAAGACATCTTCACGGATGCTATTGATGGTTTCGCTAACGTCACTCACATCCAGCAATTCGTTACGCTGGCTGTAGATTGCACGACGCTGGTCGTTCGCCACATCATCATATTCAAGAAGCTGTTTACGGATATCAAAGTTACGGCTTTCAACTTTACGTTGTGCGTTAGCAATAGCTTTGGTTACCCACGGGTGTTCAATCGCTTCACCTGGCTTCATACCCAGTTTACGCATCATGCCAGAAACACGATCCGATGCGAAAATGCGCATCAGTGAATCTTCCATAGACAGATAGAAACGAGATGAACCGGCATCACCCTGACGACCAGAACGGCCGCGTAACTGGTTATCGATACGACGAGATTCGTGGCGCTCGGTACCGATGATATGCAGACCACCCGATGTTAGAACTGCGTCATGGCGAACCTGCCAGTCAGTTTTAATTTGTGCGATTTGTTCTGGAGTTGGATTTTCTAGCTCAGAGACTTCTGCCTGCCAGCTACCCCCCAAAACGATATCCGTACCACGACCCGCCATGTTAGTCGCAATGGTCACAGAGGCTGGATAACCCGCCTGGGCCACAATCCCTGCTTCGTTCGCGTGGAACTTAGCGTTCAGAACGTTGTGTTTGATACCCGCTTTAGTTAACTCTGCGGAAACCACTTCGGATTTTTCGATAGAAATGGTACCGACCAGTACAGGCTGACCGTTAGTGGTACGCTCTTTAATGTCTTCGATGATCGCCGTAATCTTGTCTGCTTCAGTCATGTAGACCAGGTCAGGCATGTCTTTACGAATCATTGGGCGGTTAGTTGGCACAACGATGGTATCGAGTTTATAAATCGAGCTGAACTCAAACGCTTCAGTATCTGCAGTACCCGTCATACCGGCCAGTTTTTCATACAGGCGGAAGTAGTTCTGGAAGGTGATAGATGCCAGCGTTTGGTTTTCGTTCTGAATGTCGACGCCTTCTTTGGCTTCAACAGCCTGGTGCAGACCATCAGACCAGCGACGACCTTGCATTGTACGGCCAGTATGTTCATCAACGATGATGACTTCACCATCTTTCACGATGTAGTCAACGTCACGGGTGAACAGCACATGTGCGCGCAATGCAGCAGTGACGTGGTGCATCAACATGATATTGGTTGGAGAGTAAAGTGACTCACCTTCTTCCATGATGCCTTCACTAACCAGCAGTTCTTCAACCAGGACAAGACCGCGTTCGGTAATGTTGACCTGACGGGATTTTTCGTCCACAGAGAAGTGACCTTCACCCTGGAAAGTATCAGAATCTTCTTTTTCCTGACGGATCAGGCTAGGAATGATTTTGTTAACTTTTTTGTACATCTCGGAACTGTCTTCAGCAGGGCCGGAGATGATTAGCGGCGTACGCGCTTCATCGATAAGAATTGAGTCAACTTCATCCACCAATGCGTAGTGCAGTTTACGCTGTACACGTTCTTCAGGGCTGAATGCCATGTTGTCACGTAGGTAGTCAAAACCGTATTCGTTGTTGGTACCGTAAGTGATGTCAGCCGCATAAGCTTCGCGTTTCGCTGGAGCTGGCATGTTTGGCAGGTTGATACCTACGCTCAGACCCAGGTATTCGAACAGCGGACGGTTGTTTTCAGCATCACGCTGTGCGAGGTAGTCGTTCACGGTAACCACGTGAACACCACGGCCACTCAAGGCGTTGAGGTAAGCAGGCAGTGTCGCCGTCAGTGTTTTACCTTCACCAGTACGCATTTCTGCGATACAGCGTTCGTTGAGTACCATGCCGCCAAGTATTTGCACGTCAAAGTGGCGCATACCGAACACACGTTTACTCGCTTCACGGACAACAGCGAATGCT
>NZ_DATERI010000071.1:0-2461 GCF_035271705.1 Buttiauxella sp. | reverse complement strand
GGCTTCCCGAGAATTCTGTCGCGTGTCCTGGCGCACACCACGGGCATCTTGACGTTGCTCTGATTGGTCAGTTGCCTGTGCAGGTATAGCGGCTACCAGGGTCGCGGTGGCCAGTAGCATCAATACATATTTCATCATGGTCAATCCCTCACAAAAAACGAACGCATCAAGTTGACGCCTATAAATTATAGACTTCGTGTGCCGGACTGCTTAGGTCATCGTGCCCCGGAGCGTTCAATACTGGAAAGAAACTGCTAAGTGATTTATGGCGTGCATCTGGCGTTTCAGGCATGGAATTCCCGCGTACGAATGGTGTCTTAATTATGACATGTTGGACGCATAAAATATGAGGTAGGGGACAGCAATGCTTCCCAGGTGTTTGAAGGTACGTTTCTGCGTGAATGAGGTAACGAATCATGACATGGGAACAACTCAGGCTATGGGTATTTGTCGCCGCTGAGTCTGCGCTTGGTATGTATATAGCGCTCTTAGCATTACTTATTCTGTGGTCAATAATCTATGGAGGCAAGAGAGGAAAGTGATATCGAACGACTCCACCGCTTCAAGAATGGCGAAACCTATACCGCCGACATCAAGCTAACTCGCAACCCTAAATTTCATCGCAAAGTGATGGCCTTCTTCGGCTTCTGCTTCTGCTTCTCGCATTGGTGCGCCGACCGCGCCGGGATTCGCTACCGCAAAGCATATCAGTCCAGACACACTGACGCATGCTGGTCATAAACAGCTGGAGCAAACCCAAACTTTATTGCTAAGCAAATGGGGCACGCCGATGCGCAAATGGTTTACCGGGTAAACGGGGTTCGTGGATGGCAGATAACAATCAGGACCAGGGGATAATCCTGAACCAGAAATTGAGTGAGTTTGCCCCACCCCTGCCCCACGCCGTAGGATTTGGCGTGGTTAAGCATTATTAATCACTAGGTTAGATAACCTAGACTTGCATGTTCATCACTTCCTGATACGCCGTCACCATCTTGTTCCGCACCTGGATACCCATCTGTAACGAAACCGACGATTTTTGCAGATCGACCATCACATCATTGAGCGCAACACCCGGTGTACCCATGGCAAATTTTTCGGCCTGAGTACGGGCAGAGGTTTGTGTTTCGCTGATACGGCCAAGCGCTGCCTGCAACTCACCGGAAAAACTCACTTTTGGTTCGTAATTCTGAACCGAATTCCCCGCAGACAACGCGGTTGCCTGCAACTGCTGAAGTACACCTTCGATACCCTGAATTGCCATTTCCCTGCCCCAGTAATTTTAAACGCGGCAAGATTAACACCTTGTCAATAGGATAAAGGCGCTAAATAGCAGCAATAAATAGACCTAATTCAGCCATCGAAAATCTTGAGAAAGAAAATAATAACGGTGCCATCTTTTTGGAACTTTTGTTGTTGGAGCTCGTTTTGTTCACTCTGTCTATTAAATATGTTGTCTACGCTCAACTGCGGGGTGCTCAATGACCGCAGCGGCCCAGGCACAAACGCCACAAAACAAAACCCAGGAGTGGCTGTCTCGCATCCGTGCAAATCCTAAAATCCCGCTGGTCGTCGCTGGCGCTGCAGCTATCGCTATTCTTGTCGCGCTAGTACTGTGGGCCAAAACACCTGATTACAAAGTGCTATATAGCAATCTGGCGGATCAGGACGGCGGTGCCATCGTCACTCAGTTGACTCAGATGAATGTGCCTTATCGTTTTTCTGATAACGGCAGCGCGATTTTGGTCCCGGCCGAAAAAGTCTACGACTTGCGTTTGCGTATGGCGCAACAAGGATTGCCGAAAGGCGGTGCAGTCGGTTTTGAATTACTGGATCAAGAAAAATTTGGTATCAGCCAATTTAGCGAGCAAGTGAACTACCAGCGAGCGCTGGAAGGTGAACTCGCCCGTACCATCGAAACCCTTGGCCCGGTCAAAACAGCACGCGTGCATCTGGCGATGCCAAAACCTTCTTTGTTTGTCCGCGAACAAAAATCCCCTTCAGCTTCCGTGACTATTAGCCTGGAACCCGGTCGTGCGTTAGATGAAGGACAAGTCAGTGCCGTCGTGCATATGGTTTCAAGTGCTGTCGCTGGATTGCCACCGGGTAATGTCACGTTGGTCGATCATGGTGGGCACCTGCTGACTCAGTCCAATACCGCAGGCCGTGATCTCAACGATGCGCAGCTTAAATATGCGATGGATGTCGAAAACCGTTACCAGCGCCGTATCGAAGCGATTCTTGGCCCACTTGTGGGTAGCAGTAATGTTCATGCGCAGGTCACCGCGCAAATCGATTTCTCGAATAAAGAACAAACACAAGAGCAGTACCACCCGAACGGCGATCCCTCGCAGAGTGCTGTGCGTTCTCGCCAGCTCAACCAAAGCGAACAAGTGAATGGCCGTAACCCAGGTGGGGTGCCGGGTGCGCTGTCAAACCAACCGGCTCCAGCGAATAACGC
>NZ_DATERI010000070.1:0-16995 GCF_035271705.1 Buttiauxella sp. | reverse complement strand
CGGGTGCAGCGGGTTGGTGCCGAGCGGCGTTTCAAACGGCTCGTAATGTTCCGGGAACGGCCCTTCTGCCATTTTGTCGATAGCAAACAGGCGGCCTAAGCCCTCTGGCTGCATGATAAATGGCCCAACGTCAGTACCCGGTGCGGCAGCGCTGTAGTCTGGAATATCCGCGCCGCTCCACTTCGCGCCATCCCAGGAAATCAGGCGGCGTTTTTCGTCCCACGGTTTACCCTGTGGGTCTGCGGAAGCACGGTTATACAGAATGCGGCGGTTGAGCGGCCACGCCCAGGCCCAGCCTAGCGTGTTACCAAGACCAGATGGATCAGCGTTATCACGACGCGCCATCTGGTTGCCGTCTGGCGTCCAACTCCCGGCGAAGATCCAGCATCCACTTGTGGTGGTGCCGTCATCGCGCAGTTGTGCAAACGAGCTCAGTTGCTGGCCTTTTTTCACCAACACCGCGCCCGTTGCCGGGTCGAGAACATCTGCCAGCGCTTTACCGTTGCTTTCCATCGCCACTTCTTCCGGCGCTGGATTGTTTGGTGTTTTGTAGTTCCAGCTCATGCTCAGGACTTGCTCAGGCAGCGCACCACCTTCAGTCTGGTACATATGACGCAAGCGGCTAAAGATACCCGCGAGAATTTCGCCGTCGTTCAGCGCATCCCCAGGGGCATCCGCACCTTTCCAGTGCCACTGCAACCAACGGCCAGAGTTAACGATCGAACCGTCTTCTTCGGCAAAGCAGGTAGACGGTAAGCGGAACACTTCAGTCTGGATTTTTGACGGGTCAACGTCATTTATCTCACCGTGGTTTTGCCAGAAGTTCGAGGTTTCGGTGTTCAGCGGGTCGATGGTCACGAGGAATTTAAGCTTCGACAGTGACGCAATGATCTTGTTTTTATTCGGGAACGAGGCGACAGGGTTGAAGCCCTGGCAGAGATAACCGTTCACCTTGCCCTGGTTCATCATCTCGAAATATTGCAGGACGTCGTAGCCCTTGTCCCACTTCGGCAACCAGTCATAACCCCAGCTGTTTTCCGCTGTGGCTTTGTCACCAAAGAAGGCTTTCATCATCGAAACGAAGAATTTCGGGTAATTACCCCAGTAGTTCACCTGGCCTTCAAGCAACGGTTTTGGCGTGTTGGCGGCAAGATAAGTCTGGAGATCGGCTTGCTTCTCGTTTGGCAGCGTCATGTAGCCCGGCAGGCTTTGTGACAGTAAACCGAGGTCGGTCAGGCCCTGAATGTTGGAGTGACCACGCAGGGCATTTACGCCGCCGCCTGCCATCCCCATGTTGCCAAGCAGCAACTGAATCATCGCCATGGTGCGAATGTTCTGCGCGCCCACGGAGTGTTGCGTCCAGCCCAGTGCATACAGGAACGATGCGGTTTTATTTTTGACGCTGGTTGCTGCGATGTATTCGCAGACCTGCATGAAGTCATCTTTCGGTGTGCCGCAAATATTGGAGACGACCTCTGGCGTATAGCGGGAAACGTGCTCTTTGAGCAGGTTCCAAACGCAGCGCGGATGGGTCAGCGTCAGGTCGCGTTTCGCGAAGCCTTTCTCATCCAGCTCATAGTTCCAGGTGGTTTTGTCGTATTTACGGTTTGCCGCGTCGTAGCCCGAGAACAGGCCGTCATCAAAGCTGTAATCCTCACGCACAATCAAATTGGCGTTGGTGTAAGCCTCAACGTATTCGCGGTTGAATTTATTGTTGTTAATCAGATACAGCAGTACGCCTGACAAGAAAGCAATGTCAGTACCGGAACGAATCGGGGTGTAGAAATCAGCCACCGACGCGGTACGCGTAAAGCGCGGATCGATAACAATGAGCTTCGCGCCATTGTGAATTTTGGCTTCCATCGCCCAGCGGAATCCGACTGGATGCGCTTCTGCGGCGTTACCACCCATCACAATCACGAGATCAGCGTTCTTAATATCAACCCAGTGGTTGGTCATCGCACCGCGACCAAATGTTGGAGCAAGACTTGCTACCGTTGGTCCGTGTCAGACACGCGCCTGGTTATCCACGGCTAACATGCCGAGGGCGCGGGTAAATTTCTGGGTTAAATAACCGGTTTCGTTACTGGAGGCGGATGCGCACAACATGCCAGTTGAGAGCCAGCGGTTGACCGTGGTTCCCTGAGCGTTCTGGGCAATAAAGTTGGCATCGCGGTCTTCTTTCATCAGTTTAGCGATACGATCAAATGCCGTTTCCCAACTGATTTGCTCCCACTTATCCGAGCCTGGTGCACGGTAAGACGGGAATTTAAGACGGCTTTCGCTGTGAATGAAATCGACCAGACCTGCACCTTTCGGGCAAAGCGCCCCGCGGTTTACTGGATGGTCCGGATCACCTTCAATATGGAAGATTGATGCTTTGGCATTTTTCGCTCCGTCACCGAGGCTGTACATTAACAGCCCACAACCGACAGAACAGTATGTGCAAGTATTACGAGTTTCACGTGTACGCAGCAGTTTATATTGCCGTGTTTCCGCGAGAGCAACACCCGGGGCAAAACCCAGTGCTGCTGCCGTAGTCCCTGCCATACCGCCAGCACAGATCTTAAAGAACTGTCTTCTGCTGACCTGCATGGATGCTCCTTAAATCGACATTTTTCACATGACTTATAGGTGTAATTTTTTGCGGTTTGACTCGCAAAGGTTCAAACTGGCAATAGCCCTTCATCCAGAAGGGGTAGTCATGAAAGAATACCACACCAGGATTAAGGCTGTTCCAATCAGGTTAAGACATAGTGAACAATTCCGAACCACATCAGGACAAAATTGTGAACACCATCACTGGCGCACGGACAATAGATCTCTGGCAGCGTCACGATTTACGCCAGCCGAAGGGTGACTGGCTGGCTGAAGAAGTTCCAGTGGCTCTGGTCTACAACGGTATTTCGCACGTAGTTATGATGGCCTCACCCAAAGATCTGGAGTCATTTGCACTAGGTTTTTCCATATCAGAAGGAATCATAGATTCACCTGCTGATATTTATGGCATGGATGTGATTCCGGTATGCAACGGGCTAGAAGTGCAAATTGAGCTTTCCAGCCGCCGCTTTATGGGGCTGAAAGAACGTCGCCGTTCATTGGCTGGGCGTACCGGTTGCGGTGTCTGTGGCGTAGAACAACTTAATGATATTGGCCGCCCGATAACCCCTCTTCCGTTCACGCAAACCTTCGATTTGAACAAGCTCGATACCGCCTTAAACCAGATGCGCGATTACCAGCCAATTGGTCAACTCACCGGTTGTACGCATGCGGCACTTTGGCTGAATGAAAACGGCACTATTCTGGATGGCAAAGAAGATATTGGCCGCCATGTGGCGTTGGATAAACTGCTCGGTGTGCGTTGCCGTGAAGGTTGGAATAACGGCGCAGTGTTAGTTTCCAGCCGTGCCAGCTATGAAATGGTGCAAAAATCTGCCCAGTGCGGCGTGGAAATTCTGTTTGCCGTCTCTGCCGCGACCACGCTTGCCGTAGAAGTCGCACAGCGCTGTAATTTGACGCTAATCGGCTTTAGCAAACCAGGCCGCGCGACGGTTTATACGCACCCGCAGCGGTTGTATTAACGCGTTGTACATTCCGTTACTTACCGACACCAATCACTCACTGAACGTATTTGTTTGTTGGAATAAAGTTATTTCAACGGGCCAACAACCCATACATAAACAAATACGAGACGATGAAAATGAAAAAAGTATTAACTCTGATTGCTGTTGCTGTAATGGGTCTGTCCTCTGCTGCTTTCGCTGCTGACACCACCGCAGCGCCTGCTCCGGCAAAAAACAGCACCACAACTGTGCACCACAAAAAACACCATAAAGCCGCACCTGTAGCGCAGAAAGCGCAGGCTGCCAAAAAGCACCACAAAAAAGCCGCGACTCCAGTAGCGCCTGCGGAAAAACCAGCGGTTAAACCAGCTGCATAAGTTGGTAATGAAATCCCCCTCTTCTAAAAACACCCGGCTTGCTGGGTGTTTTTTTATCAAGCTGGAGATGCTCACGCGCTACAGAGTTCAACTCATCCTTTCCGCGGTGATTATTTTCGGTAGGGTCGTAGTGAGTTTTGTCTTGTAAAAAGCAACTCTTAGCTTTCTCGTAACACCAGCGCCATCTCTTTGCGCGTATAGACGATATGGTTGTCTGGAATGTTTTTATTAATAAATGACATGGCCCCAATGGTGACATTAGAGCCAATAGTAATATCACCAATAATGCAGCTTCCCGCCCCAATATTGACGTTATCGCCAATCACTGTTTTCCCTTTATCGCCCCGAGTATGCTGACCAATGGTAATATTTTGGCGCAGAACAATATTCTTCCCAATAACGCAGTCTGGGCGAATAACCAGCCCTGGGAAATGCCTGATATCCAGCCCCTCACCAATCGTCGCCATTGGGGAGATATCTATTGCGTAAAAACGGTTTAGCTTAATAAGCTTCTTATTCGCAAAGCGGCTAACGCTCCCTTTCTTTCTTTTATAAAGATAACCCCAAATGCGAAACCAAAAGTAAAAACGGCGATCAGGACATTTTAATGCCCGGTGAATCGTGCGGAGCCAGGAAAAAGGCCGATCATTTTTCAGCACTTCTTTTTGCAGACATTTTTGGAGTTGAAGATACATGACCAGCGCCATCAAATGAGGAATATCCCCAGTTTATAGGAAAGTGGTTGGGTCGTGAAAGAATGAAACGGTGGGAAACGACTACTGCCCGCCCCCTGCGCTCAAACCCGCAAGGCGAAAATCCCCTTAATCCAAATCAATTCGTCCTCGCACTCCACTTTTCCCTCATTCTGCCGATAACTTAAACACGCGCCAGGGCGACTACCCGCCAGGTTATCGAACAGAGGTTTAAATGGATAGTTTTCAAAAAGATATTGATGAAAGGGCAAACCTGGCGTTATCGAATAAATTTGAGCTGTTACTTTTCCGCTTAGGCAATGGCCAGCACGGCGGGAAATCTGAGCTGTATGGCATCAACGTCTTTAAGTTGCGTGAAATTGTGCCAATGCAGAAAATCAATCGCGCAGCCGGAATGATGTCGCCGCTGTTAGGAATGGCTAATATTCGTGACCAGATTATCCCGGTAATCGACCTGCCCGCCGTCACCGGTTGTACGCCAGAAACGGGGTTGAATCTGTTACTGATAACCGAATATGCCCGCAGCACTCAGGCATTTGCGGTTGAGTCGGTGGAAAATATTATCCGTCTGGATTGGAGCCAGGTTCACGCCGCCGAGGCAGGTGTCAGCAGCCGCAACATTACCAGCATTGCTTCACTGGATAGCGAAGAGTACAAGGGCGAACTGGCACTGGTGCTCGATGTTGAACAAATCCTTTACGACATTATTCCTTCTGGGCGCAATGTTGATGTCTCGGTCATCGAAGAGCAAACCAATCCACTGAAACCAGGGGCTGTAGCCATTGTTGCCGAAGATTCAAAAGTCGCGCGCCTGATGCTTGAGCAAGGGCTGAAAGGAATGGGGATTCCAGTGATGATGCACTCCACAGGCTTAGATGCCTGGGAAAAAATCAAGGTAATCGCGGCGGAAGCCAAAGCCGCAGGACAGCCCATCACCGACCGCATTGGTTTGGTGTTAACCGATATCGAAATGCCGGAAATGGATGGTTTTACGCTGACGCGCAACATTAAAACGGATATCACGTTAAAGCAGATCCCGGTCGTCATTCACTCATCGCTTTCAGGCAGCGCCAACGAAGATCACGTGCGTAAAGTGGGCGCGAACGGCTATGTGGCGAAGTTCGATGTGAAAGAGCTTTCACAGGTGATTAGTAAGGCTCTGGAAGACGCCTAAATTTGGTGCCGGGATTAGCCTCTCAGGTGGTGAATAAAAAATCACTTCCTGGAGGCTGCCACTTATCCACCCTACAAAACCTGAATTGCTAAACGCGTGGATGCCAGCCAACCGAATATGGAATTAACCAGTTTTAAATATGACGAAGTGCACCGTACCGATGTCACGATTGCCGAAAACTATCTCAATGAAGCAGAAAAAGCACTCCGGCTCCGTCAGTAAAAAAGAGGCGGACGAAATAGCGCAACAAACCTTTGAGGATTTTGCCCAGCGCCGCCGTCGTCTGAAAGAGGCAGAAGGTGAGCGAGTGAATATTGAAGTGTTGCAAGCGATCGCCAGCAAAGAGAAAAAGGGCCACTAACATGGCCCTCGTTTTACGATTAAAAACCCTACGCTAAATAAAACACTTCTTTCAGCTCTGCACTCACCGGGCTGTTATCCGGGTTGCTCGGCATGATTTCGCTCATATGCTTCCACCAGCGTTGGCAAACTTCCGTTTGTGCAACCGCATCCCAGCGAGCTTCTGACTCAATCTCCACCGTGGCAAAAAGCAGGTTGCGCGACGCATCAAGATAAATAGCGTAGTTATGCGCACCATGCTGCTTCAGCACCGCTTCCAGCTCCGGCCAAATCGGCGTGTGTCGGCGCTGGTACTCTTCATGTGCGTCATGATTTACCTGCATCACAAACGCTTTGCGGATCATAATGCCTCCAGATATAAGTCGCGGACTTCATCGCGGGAAGCTACGCGTGGGTTGCATGGTGCGCATGGATCAGCAAGCGCGTTGTCCAACCAACCTTCGATGTCAGCACGCTGAATACCGAGTTGGCTAAAGCCAGACGGGATCCCAACGCGAGTTGAGAGTGCACGAATGGCGAGAATTGCCTGGAAGCTGGCTTCTTCTTCGCTCATCTTCTGCGTTTCAATACCCATCGCAGCGGCCACTTTTGCAAAACGCGAAACGGCTTTCGGACGGTTAAAGGCTTCGATTACCGGCAGTAAAATGGCATTACAGACGCCGTGCGGGAGGTTGTGTGTCGCGCCCGGTTGGTGTGCCAACGCATGCACCAGGCCAAGTCCGGCGCTGTTGAACGCCATGCCCGCCAGATATTGCCCGTAAGCCATCATTTCACGTGCTTCGAGGTTATGCCCATCGTCGACCGCTTTCGGCAACCACTGGCTAATCAGGCGGATAGACTCCAGCGCGTTAGCATCAGTCAACGGGTGAGCACCGACAGAAACGTAAGCTTCGATGGCGTGAGTCAGCGCGTCCATGCCCGTGGCAGCGGTTACGCTTGCTGGGATATCCAGCATGACGCTTGCGTCATCTACGGCGATGTCTGGGATCAGGTTGGTGTCGATAATCACTTCTTTCACATGGCGCACGGAATCAATGATCACTGCGTTACTGGTCATCTCCGCAGCGGTGCCTGCCGTGGTGTTAATTGCCACCAACGGAACGCCAGCATGAATAACTTTGCCTACGCCCGAGTACGCCGTTGAAGGGCCTGGATTGGCAGTAAGGATTTTCACCGCTTTAGCGGTATCAATCGGGCTGCCGCCACCAAAGGCAATCAGGTAATCGCATTTTGCTTCTTGGTATGCGGCAAAGCCTTTTTGCACTAACTCTTCCGTTGGGTTCGGGAATACTTCATCAAACAGTTCGTAAGAAAGCTGATGTTCGTCGAGTGCGCTAAACAGGCTGTCGAGCAGACCCATTTTCACTAACTGCCCGTCGGTAATGATTAATGCTTTGCCCCAGGGTTTCGCAGCAATCAATTTCACCATATCGCCGATTGCACCTGCACCGTGAAGGCTGATTTTTGGTAAAGCCAACATAAAGCTCATAGCTATTCTCCATAATATCGATGTTTTAAATTCTGTATCCGCTCGCTTTCCTGGCAAAGCAGTCGGCGGGTAAACACAGTGTTACCCGCCGTCATGTTAGTGGTGGACCGCCCGTTGCTTTTCCGCCCTACGCTGTAGGAAACGACGTGTGAGTATCGGCAGTGAAATCACGGTTATCAGCATCGCACCGACAATGACCGACATCACGATGCCTGGCACATTAAGCAGGCTCAAACCAAAGGTCACTAGACCCATCAGGAAGGCGGCAATAATCACGCCCGCCATGCTGCCCGAGCCGCCAAGGATATTGACGCCACCCAGTACCGCCATGGTCACCACACTCAGTTCCCAACCGATAGCGATAGTCGGGCGTGTGCTGCCAAGACGCGAGGTCAACAACACTGATGCCAGCCCTGCCATCACACCCACCAGAACAAACAACATCAGGTTGTGGCGCTTCACGTTGATACCGGAATACCAGGCACCGGTCGGGTTATTACCGATGGCGTAAGTCCGACGGCCAAAGTTAGTTTTGTGCAGCAAGAACGCAAACACGGCCGCCAGCACCATAAACAGTGCAAATTCAAACGACAGCGCGCCCCACACGTAGCCCTGGCCAAACCATGCAAAACTTTCTGGATAATGGTTCAGTGCCTGATCGCCAAGCAAAATGTAGGTAATGCCGCGGTACAAACTCATGGTGCCGATGGTGATAACAATCGACGAAAGGTTGAAGCGCGTGACCAGTAAGCCGTTGAATAAACCGCACAGCAAACCGACCCCCAACCCGACACATACCAACCCTGTTGTATCGACACCCGCCTGAGCACAGAACCCCATGACTGTGGAGCTGAGCGCGATGGTTGAAGCCACCGACAAATCAATTTCACGGGCAATAATCAGCATCGCCATCGGCAACACGATGATCGCTTTTTCCGTGAAGTTGAATGTGGCGTCTGACAAGTTCCAGATATTCAGGAAGTAAGGTGAAGCCAGCGCGTTGACGACAAATACCGCCAACGTCACAGTCAGTAAGAATGACTCCCAGCACAGCAAACGGCGGAACAGTGGAACCGACGTAGCCTGCGGTGGCATAGATTCAGAAATCAGCGTTTTACTCATGGTTTCACCGCCTGTTCTTGCCCGTTAAGACCTTGCGTCGACAGCACTGCTTTGCGCAGAATCAGCCGTCCTTTGCGTTTATTGCCACGTTCGTTCAGCATTACCGCGATGACAATCACTCCGCCGGAAATCGCCATTTGCCAGAACGGGGAGACGCCAATCACCGGCAGCGCATTGTTGATAACACCGAGGAACAACGCACCCAGCAAGCAACCGAACACGCGCCCGATGCCGCCCATGGTACTGATGCCGCCAATCACGCACGCAGCGACGATTTGCAGTTCAAAACCATTAGCAACGTCGACATACGCAACGGCAAAACGTGAAATCCACAAATAACCGCAGAATCCTGCCAGCGCACCTGAAAGGCTGAAACTGATGAACTGCATTTTCCCAGCGTTAATACCGGTGTAATACGCAGCGGTAGCGTTGCCGCCTGCGGTGTACATCGCCCGTCCAGTGCGGCTGAAACGCAAGAAATAGCCAACCAGGAACAGTGCCGCGACAGCACACCAGCTCAGCAACGGCATCCCCAAAATTACCGTGCGAGGTAATCCTAAGAAATCGCTACTCATCTGGTGGGCGTTAATCCAGCCGCCCTCAGAAAGCAGGAAGATAATCCCGCGATAAATACTCATGGTGCCCAGAGTCACGACAATCGCCGGAATCCCGAGCTTCCAGACCAGTAACCCGTTGATGACGCCCATCACTAAACCCAGTACGGTCGCCAGTGAAAGCAGCGCCCAGACGGGAATTTGTGGATAGTGGAAGTTGAGTAGCGCGACAATCATGCCGGTGAGCGCAAGGTTTGCCGCCATCGACAAATCAATGCCTTTGGTGAGTAGAACCATCATCTGGCCGAGGGCGAGAATGATAAGAATTGAGGTATCGTTGAACATCTCTACCATGTTGCCAGGCGCCAGGAACGACGGCACACGGCTACCAATACCCAGCACCATCAACAAGACGACGC
Source organism: Buttiauxella sp. (assembly GCF_035271705.1). Lineage (GTDB taxonomy): Bacteria > Pseudomonadota > Gammaproteobacteria > Enterobacterales > Enterobacteriaceae > Buttiauxella. Next base: position 7,224 of record NZ_DATERI010000070.1, on the reverse strand, counting down.
CCGCGAGTAAAAATTCACGATGTTTGAGCAAGGATTGCCACATTATGCTGCCTCCTCATGCGAGCTACTGGCGGCGCTGACGATCATTTCCGCAGTCGCTTCGCCTGCCTGATATTCTGCAACCATCAACCCTTCGTGCATGACGATAATGCGGTCGGCCATGCCCATGACTTCCGGCAATTCAGACGACACCATAATCACTGCCAGGCCTTGGCCGACCAGTTCAGACATAAACTGATGTACCGCCGCTTTAGAGCCAATATCAATGCCCTTGGTCGGTTCATCGAGAATGATCACCGTCGGTTGTGTTGCCAGCCATTTGCCGATAACCACTTTTTGCTGATTACCACCGGAGAGCGTTTCAACCGCTTGTTTCCAGCTAAAGGCTTTCACCTGCAGGCGTTTGGCATATTCATCGGCCAGCGCCCATTCACGCGCATCGTTTAAGACGCCACTCGGATTGAGTTTGCTCAGTTGCGGCAAGCTGATGTTTTGGTAAATAGGCAGTTCGATAATCGCGCCCTGCTTCTGGCGTTCTTCTGGCACGCAGACAATCCCGGCTTTGATAGCATCCGCAGGTTGGCGGAATTGCATCAACTGCTCGTTAAGCAAAATTTCACCGCTGGATGGGCGTGAAACACCGGATAACGCCTGCATTAACTCAGTACGTCCCGCGCCGACTAAACCGTAGAACCCGAGGATTTCCCCTTTGCGCAACTGGAAGTTGATATGGGCAAACTCGGTTGGGTGGCAGAGATCTTTCACCTCAAGTACCACATCGCCGAACTCGCAATTCACTTTCGGGAAGGCATGGGTGATTTCGCGCCCGACCATCATGGTAACCATGCGTTCTTCGGTTATCTCGTTGATGTTCCCGGAGCTGATGTATACCCCGTCGCGCAGGATGGTGTAGTGGTCCGCAATGGCAAAAATCTCGTCAAATTTGTGCGAGATAAACAGAATGGCTTTGCCTTCGCGTTTCAGACGTTCAACGATTTGATAAAACTCGACAATTTCATACTGCGAAAGTGCGGCAGTCGGCTCATCGAGGATCACAACCTGGGCTTCAAACGACAACGCACGCGCAATCGCCACCATGTGCCGTTGGGCAATGCTGAGTGTTTTGAGCGTGGCGCGAGGATTGATTTGTACTTCAAGACGCGTGAGGATTTCCTGCGCACGTTGGTGCATGGCAGGCCAGTCGAGCTTTTTAAACAGGCCGCGATAGATATAGTGGCCGACAAAAATATTCTCGGTGACGGTGAGTTCATCAAACAGCACCGTTTCCTGGTGGATAGCCGTGATACCGACTTTGTGCGCCGCTTCAGGATTCGGCAGCGTTATGGGTATCGCTTTATAAAGCAGTTCCCCTTCTTCGGGCTGATAAATCCCGGTCATAACTTTAACCAGCGTGGATTTACCTGCGCCGTTTTCACCGATAAGCGCCGTGACTTTTCCCGGCCACAAATCCAGATGGACATTTTCGAGGGCGCGAACGCCGGGGAAAACTTTGGTTATCCCTTTCAGGGACAACAAGGGTGTAGTAGGTGTCATAGTAAATTCTCTATCCAAAATGGTGGATGCCGCTCACGCTTATCCACCCTACGTTTGGCTTTTGTAAGGCGGGTAAACGAAGCGTTACCCGCCAATACAGAATCAGAAGATTTTGGAGAATTTATCGATGTTGCTGGCATCGTAAACAAACGGTTCAGCCATTGCGCCGCTACCATCCGCATCCAATTTCACTTTGCCCAGTTTGCCCATGCTGGCTTCATCTTTGGTGGCCGTACCTTTGACTAAATCATTAGCCAGATAGGTTGCCGCGTAACCCAGATCGATTGGGTTCCAGATAGCAAAGCTTTTCGACGCGCCAGATTTCACCGCACCCGCCATTTCAGACGGCAAGCCGAGACCGGTCACGTAAACTTTGCCAATTTTCCCTTGGTCTTTCACTGCTTGTGCAGCAGCAACAATCCCGACGGAAGAAGGGGAAACAATGACTTTTAAATCAGGATAGGACTTCAGCAAGCCGACGGTTTCACGGTAGCTTTTGTCAGAGAGATCATCACCATAAGCGACGGTAACTAAACTCACAGAAGGATACTTAGGCAGCACCTTTTTCATCTCAGCAATCCAGATATTCTGGTTGGTTGAGGTTGGCGTTGCGCTGAGGACTGCGACATCACCTTTTTCGGCGTTCATCGCTTTTAAAGCTTCAGCGGCCAGTTTGACGTTGGTTTCGCCAATCAATGCGTTATTAGAAGGGTTTAGATGAATCTGGCGGCCTTCTTTTGCCACGCCGGAATCCCATGAAACGACTTTAATACCACGCTGCATGGCCTTTTTCAGCACCGGAACCAGCGCATCAGGGTCATTGGCAGAAATAGCAATGGCGTCAACACCTTGAGCAATCAATCCATTGATGACTTCAATTTGTGCTTCGGCGGTCGTGGTCGTTGGGCCGGTATAGATGACTTTTACATCTCCCAACTCTTTGGCGGCTTCCTGAGCCCCCACGTTTGCGGCTTCAAAGAATCCATTACCAAGAGATTTCGCCACGAGTGCGATTTTAACTTCAGCCAGGGCAGAGCTGGATAGAGCGAGTGCGACAACGGTAAGGGTACAACCTAATATTGCTTTAGTTTTCATTGCTTGTACTCCGAGGTATGTAGGGTTCAGTTTGCAGGTTTTTCCCTTCGTCTTTCTGGCTGTGGCTGCGTTGCCATGGTCAGAAAGCTTTTGGAAATTTTTATATTTTTTAAATATTACAACTCTAAAGCACTGGCTAATGGGGTCACTTCAAAACGTTTGCCGAGTGCGATAAGTTCGTCACGGCTAATGGTTTGTTTCATGCCACCCATCGAAATCACTTTTACCAACACTTCAGCAGACTTCTCTGCGGTATCGATAAGACCAAACGTTTCATCAAGCGTTGGGCCGCTACCAAACACCCCATGGAAAGGCCACAACACCAGCGAATGTTTTGCCATTTCGCCAGCGGTCGCATTACCAATTTCATCAGTTCCTGGCACCATCCACGGCAGAATGCCGACACCATCCGGGAACACCACCAGACATTCGGTGCTGCCTTCCCACAGTTTGCGGGTAATCACATTGGAGTCGTTTTCAAGCACGTAGGTCAGGGCAATCAGGTTGGTGGCGTGGCAGTGCATAATCACACGGTCTTTACCGCCAGTCGTCTTAATACGAACACTGTGTGACTGGAAGTGTGACGCCAGTTCAGACGTTGGCACCGCTTCGTTCGCAAGCCCCCATAAAATGTGGTAGCCCATACCACGGCTGTCCACTTTCACCACGCCAATATTTGCCGCCGGATCCAGTTGTACGTTACGGAAGAATTTGCCAGAACCTGTGACGATAAACGGTGTATTCGCCAAGTCAGGCATTGGCTGGCTCAGCGCGATATAACGTGGTGATGCGTGGAAATCAGCCTGGAAAGGCGTAATGTCTGCTTCATCCAGACGCATGGTGATGTTGCCGCCGTTGCGTTCGTCCCAGCCTTTCAGCCAGGCGTCGCTTGTTGCTTTAATCATGCCTTCGACGAACCAGGCGTTGAGGATGTTCTGCATAGTCTTGTGGTTCCTGTTATTGATTTAGCGGATGTCGCTTGGACTAAGCCACCCTACGTTCTGAAATAAGCTGTAGGGTGGATTAGCGAAACGACATCCATCGACAAGGTTTAAGCACGTTTATTCAGAACATCCTGTTCGTAAGTCCGCACAGTTTTCAGCCACTGAGCGTCAACCGGCGTGTCGTTACGCTGGCAATACATTTCCCAAACCGCTGCCCACGGCAGTGATTTTTGTTCTTCCAGCAATGCCAGGCGTGCGGTGTAATCGCCCTCACGCTCAAGCTGACGCAGGGTTTCAGTCGGTTCCAGCAACGCACGCAGCAGCGCTTTCTTCATGTTACGAGTGCCAATAACCCACGCAGCGATACGGTTGATAGAGGCGTCGAAGAAATCCAGCCCGATGTGTACACGGTCGAACAGATCGTGGCGGATAATTTCGCTAGCGATAGCTTGTGTTTCGTCATCGAGCAGCACAACGTGGTCGCTGTCCCAACGTACTGGACGGCTCACATGCAGCAGCAGGCGTGGCACATACAGCATGGCGCTGGAGATTTTGTCAGAGATAACTTCGGTCGGATGGAAGTGACCGGCATCCAGGCACAGAGCAGTCTGGCGGCTGGTTGCGTAACCGAAATAGAATTCGTTGGAACCGACGGTGTAGCTTTCTGCGCCGATACCGAACAGCTTGCTTTCTACTGCATCAATATGGTGTTGCGGGTTGAGTTTTTCGCTCATCGCTTCATCCAGTGCCGCAATCAGGCGCTGGCGTGGTGCCAGACGGTCAATGGTGATGTCTTTCATGCCATCTGGGATCCAGATGTTCATCACTGACGGTGTACCCAGTTGCTCACCAAAGTATGCAGACACTTTACGAGAGGCTTTAACGTGATCAATCCAGAACTGGCGGATTTCATCGTCAGAATGGGAGAGCGTAAAACCATCAGCGCTCAGTGGGTGCGAGAAGCAAGACGGGTTGAAATCCAGCCCTAAGTTATTCGCTTTCGCCCACTCAACCCAGTTTTTAAAATGTTCTGGTTTGATTTTGTCGCGGGAAACAGGCTGCTCAGATTCCAGATAAATAGCATGCAGATTCAGGCGTTTTGGGCCTGGAATCAGACTTAATGCGCGTTCCAGATCAGCACGTAATTCGTGAGCGTTGCGCGCTTTACCCGGGTAATTACCCGTTGCCTGGATCCCACCGCTCAATGCGCCTTCTGGGTTTTCAAATCCAGCAACGTCATCGCCCTGCCAGCAGTGCATAGAAACCGGCAAGCGGTCGAGTTGTTGCAGTGCGGATTCAACGTCAACACCGACAGCAGCAAAGCGCTGTTTTGCCAGTTCCCAGGCTGTTTCAAGAGAGGTGGTCATGCGCAAAACTCCTTACGTGTTTGAGTATTCAGCGGAAACTGCTCGATATAACGGGCAATCTCACTATCTGTTTGGGGGATAAAAGTTTTCAGTTCGTAGTTGTCGGCGACAATTTTACGGAAGCCGTCAACATCGGTGATTTCGTCCAGCGCCATTAACTGGCAGCCAATATTGCCAAGCGTTGAAGCTTCAATTGGCCCAGCCAGAACCGGAATGCCGCAGGCATCGGCGCAAAGCTGGTCAAGTAATGTGTTCTGGCTACCGCCGCCAACAATATGCAGGCAGCTGAATGGGCGACCACGAACGGTGGCCAATTCTTCCAGGGTTTTGGCATACAGCAGCGCCAGGCTGTCGAAAATGCAGCGCGCCAGTTCATTGTCAGTGAACGGAACCGGCTGATTGCTTTCGCGACATGCAGCCTGAATTTCACGGCTCATGCTTTCAGGGTTAATAAAGCGATCGTCATTTGGATTGATGACAAATTTGCAGGCAGGCGTCTGTTTAGTGCGCTCGATAAGATCAACCAGGTCAGTAACACCCAGCTCTTTAGTGACGCGCTGTAACAGCCACAGTCCCATAATATTTTTCAGAACACGGTAGCGCCCTTCCGCCCCACCTTCGTTGGTGATGTTGGCGGCCAGTGCTGCGCTGTTGGCATACGGCGTTTTGCTCTCAAAGCCCATCAGCGACCAGGTGCCAGAAGAAAGATAGGCGGCGTCGTTATCTTTGAGCGGTGCGCCGAGTACCGCGCTGGCGGTGTCGTGTGTGGCGACCGAAACAACAGGAACGGCGTTGCCTTTGCCGCAAGTCCAGTGACCGATGACGTGGCCCGGATGGGTCGGCGTACCCAACCATTTACGCGGAACACCGGCCCAGTCGAGCAGGGTTACGTCCCAGTCATCGCTGCCAATATTGACCAGCTGCGTTGTGGTGGCGTTGGTGTATTCCCAGTTCAGTTTGCCCGTCAAGCGGTAGCAAAAATAATCCGGAATAAGTAAAGCGTGTTCGACGTGTTCGAGCAGCTCGGGTTGCTGTTCAACCAGCGCACGGAATTGGTAAAGCGTATTGAAAGGCAGGAACTGAATGCCGGTGCGGCGGTAAATTTCATCACGCCCCAGTTGGTGGCAGGCGAGATCCATCATACCGTCGGTGCGTTTATCACGGTAAGAAATCGGCAGGCCGACACGGTTACCTTCACGGTCAATCAGCACGTAATCAACACCCCAGGTGTCGACGCCAATGCTATCAATGGCAATCCCTTCAGCGCAGACTTTTTGCAGGCCTTGATGTATTTCGGCTTCGAGGCTGTCGATATCCCAAGTATCAACGCCATCCACATTTTTCAGGCTGTTGACGAAACGGTGGATTTCGCGAAGCGAAAGTGTGCGCTGCTCGCGGTCGTAACACGCTAATATCACGCGTCCGCTTGATGCACCTAAATCAACAGCGACACAGTTGCGAAAAGTCATGTTGAAGTTCCTAGTAACGATAATTGCCACAAAGTGTATTAAGTCGTGGCTGAGCACACCTTCGCGGGAATGACAGTGAAATCTTCATGCTGGCAAAAAGACAAAGATGGATGCGTTTTACCTCACGATTGGTAAAACGTGCTGGCAGGAGGGGCGATGAGACCTATAAATATGAAAGTGATTTCTTATCGTTAATATAAAAATAATCTATTAGTTATATTTTTATTCAGTAAAATCAATCAATTATAGCAACCTCAAGACTATGAAGCAGTCTGGTCATTCGGCTCTAAAATTTATCCCAGTAAAATCCCAGCCTAATTATTTATTATAATTTTGATTTGCATCTCACTTTTTAATAAAACTTAAAAAAATAATTGAAACATCGTTTCCATAGATTTAGCTTGCACTTAAAAATCACCCATAAAAATTTCCCAATTGTTTAATTTTAATTAGCTTAAACGGACGAACTATGAAAAAGTCACTATTTCTTTTATTACCTCTTGTTGTTACAAGTGCTCATGCTGTTTATGTTGATGTTCGTCATGAATATCTGGATGACAGTAAAGCCAATTATGACCGTGCTTATATTTCCCATCGCTTTAATAATGGTTTTGGGTTTGCTCTTGAAGCCATTTCAAAATCGGGTGGTGATGATACCAATAAGCCGTTTAATGATATGGAAGTGCAAGGTAACGAATATACAGCGAGCTATCAGTTTACTCGTGGTGCAGTCGCCTGGCAGCCAGGGATTGTTCTGGAAACCGGTAATGGTTACTCGGTATATAAACCTGTCTC
>NZ_DATERI010000069.1:0-7832 GCF_035271705.1 Buttiauxella sp. | reverse complement strand
CCTTTCCTGGTCAATGTGAAGCAGACCGACTTGGTCGCCGGGAAGTACAACATTATTTTGGGTGAGCAACTGGCCGGGCAATTGGGGATTAAGCGTGGCGATAGCATCCGTGTGATGGTGCCGTCCGCCAGCCAGTTTACGCCGATGGGGCGTTTGCCAAGCCAGCGTCTGTTCACCGTCATTGGCACTTTTGCGGCCAGCAGCGAAGTCGACGGTTATCAAATGTTGGTGAACCAGCAAGATGCGTCGCGTCTGATGCGCTATCCGGCGGGCAATATTACCGGCTGGCGTTTGTGGCTGGCTGAACCGCTAAAAGTGGATGTGCTGAGCCAACAAACCTTGCCGCAGGGCACTGAGTGGAAAGACTGGCGCGAACGTAAAGGCGAGCTCTTCCAGGCCGTGCGCATGGAAAAAAATATGATGGGGCTGCTGTTGAGCCTGATTGTGGCGGTTGCTGCATTTAACATCATTACTTCTCTCGGCCTGCTGGTCATGGAAAAACAAGGCGAAGTCGCCATTCTCCAGACTCAGGGGCTAACGCGTCGCCAAATCATGGCGGTGTTTATGGTGCAAGGGGCGAGTGCAGGGGTGATTGGTGCTTTGCTTGGCGCGTTACTCGGCGCGTTACTTGCCAGCCAGTTGAACAATTTGATGCCGATTATTGGCGCGATGCTGGATGGTGCCACACTGCCGGTTGCCATTGACCCAGTACAAGTTATTGTAATTGCGATCGTTGCTATGGCGGTTGCGCTGTTATCCACGCTTTATCCATCGTGGCGTGCTGCCGCGACAGATCCCGCTGAGGCTTTACGTTATGAGTAATTCTATCCTGTTGCAGTGTGACAAGCTGTGCAAACGCTATCAGGAAGGCAAAGTGCAAACGGACGTGTTGCATGATGTCAGCTTCAGCATCAATACCGGTGAGTTAATGGCGATTGTCGGCAGTTCTGGCTCCGGCAAAAGTACCTTGCTGCACTTGTTGGGCGGGCTGGATACGCCAACTTCTGGCGATGTGATTTTCCACGGTAAGCCGATGAGTTCAATGTCGTCTTCTGCCAAAGCAGAACTGCGTAACCGCGAGCTGGGCTTTATTTATCAGTTCCACCATTTGCTGCCTGATTTTACTGCGATGGAAAACGTCGCCATGCCGCTGCTCATCGGCAAACACAATACCGATGAAACGAAGCAACGTGCGCTGGAAATGTTGAAAGCGGTTGGTCTTGATCATCGCAGTAATCACCGTCCTTCTGAGCTGTCCGGTGGCGAGCGCCAGCGTGTGGCGATAGCGCGTGCACTGGTGAATAATCCGCGCCTTGTTCTGGCTGATGAACCGACCGGTAACCTGGATGCGCGTAATGCAGACAGCATTTTTGAACTGCTCGGTGAGCTGAACGTACGCCAGGGGACCGCATTCCTGGTGGTGACTCACGACCTGCAATTGGCGCGTCGCATGTCTCGCCAGTTAGAAATGCGTGATGGCCGCTTGACCAGTGAACTGACTTTGATGGGAGCCCATTAATGGCTTCGCCACTGTCACTGCTTATTGGTTTGCGTTTTAGCCGCGGGCGTCGTCGCAGCGGCATGGTGTCATTGATTTCAATTATCTCCACTTTAGGTATCGCATTAGGTGTGGCGGTGCTGATTATGGGGCTAAGTGCGATGAACGGTTTCGAACGTGAGCTGAACAACCGCATTTTAGCGGTGGTACCGCACGGTGAAATCGAGCCGGTAAATCAACCATTCCAGGACTGGAGTGGGGTTTTACAACGTGTTGAGAAAGTGAAAGGGATTGCTGCGGCAGCGCCATACATTAACTTCACCGGCCTTGTGGAAAGCGGGCCAAACCTGCGTGCCATTCAGGTTAAAGGGGTAGACCCTGCTCAAGAAGTTCACCTCAGTGCGTTACCGCGATATGTGCAAAATAATGCGTGGGATAACTTTAAGGCTGGCCAACAGCAAATCATCATTGGTAAAGGTGTTGCCGATGCGCTGAAAGTGAAGCAGGGCGACTGGATCTCAATCATGATCCCCAACAGCAATGCCGATCACAAACTGCTGCAACCAAAGCGCGTGCGCCTGCAAGTTGAAGGTATTCTGGCACTCAGCGGGCAACTCGATCACAGCTTCGCGATGGTGCCAATGGCAGATGCGCAAGGCTATTTGGACATGGGTGACAGTGTCACAGGCATTGCTATCAAAGTGACTGATGTGTTTAACGCCAACCAGTTGGTGCGCGATGCAGGTGAAGTCACCAACGCTTACGTTTACATCAAAAGCTGGATTGGCACCTACGGTTACATGTACCGCGACATCCAGATGATTCGCGCCATCATGTACCTGGCGATGGTGCTGGTGATTGGCGTAGCCTGTTTCAATATCGTTTCCACGTTGGTCATGGCGGTGAAAGACAAGAGCAGCGATATCGCCGTGCTGCGTACCCTTGGGGCGAAAGATGGCCTGATTCGTGCGATTTTCATCTGGTACGGTCTGCTTGCGGGGTTACTGGGCAGCGTGAGCGGGGCGATTATTGGCGTGCTCGCTTCCTGGCAATTGACCAATATTATCCGCGTGATTGAAAAGCTTCTCGGTCACCAGTTCCTGTCTGGGGATATTTATTTTATCGATTTCCTGCCATCAGAACTTCATTGGCTGGACGTATTTTATGTACTGATCACAGCGTTGTTACTGAGTTTACTCGCCAGTTGGTATCCGGCGCGTCGAGCCAGTAATATTGATCCAGCGCGAGTGTTAAGCGGACAATAATCAATCAATTGAAAATAGTATGACGGTGATGGGGAGCAGCGAAGCGATGTATTACGGATTCGACATTGGTGGCAGCAAAATGGCTCTTGGGGTCTACGACAGTGAGCGTCGACTGCAATGGGAAAAACGTCTTCCCACTCCCCATGACAGTTATGAGAACTTTTTAGCGGCTATCGCTTCTCTGGTACAGGAAGCCGATAGCCGTTTTGGTATTAAAGGCTCGGTGGGTATTGGTATTCCCGGTATGCCCGTCACAGACGATGGCACGCTTTACGCGGCCAATGTGCCCGCGGCGAGCGGTAAACCGGTGCAGGCTGACTTGAGCGCCATGCTCGGGCGCGAAGTGCGTATGGACAACGACGCGAACTGCTTTGCCCTTTCTGAAGCCTGGGATGATGAATTCCGCGGCTATCCGGTGGTGATGGGGTTAATCCTCGGCACCGGTGTCGGCGGCGGAATTATCGTTAACGGTAAATCTATTACGGGTCGCAATTATATCACTGGCGAGTTCGGCCACACGCGTCTGCCGGTTGATGCCCTTGACGTGTTGGGGCGTGATATTCCGCTCACGCGTTGCGGTTGTGGCCAACATGGCTGCATCGAAAACTATCTTTCTGGTCGTGGATTTGCGTGGGTTTACCAGCACTTTTACTCTGAACCTCTGGATGCCAAAGAGATTGTCGCCCGCTACCGAGCCGGAGATGAGAAAGCGGTGGCACACGTCGAACGTTTCGTTGAGCTTCTGGCCTGCTGCCTGGGTAGCCTGTTAACGGCAATTGATGCGCATCTGGTCGTGATTGGTGGTGGGTTATCTAACTTTACTGAGATGTACCAACAACTGCCTGAACGTTTACCGAAGTATCTTTTGCCAGTGGCAAAAGTGCCGCGCATTGAGCCGGCACGTCATGGGGATGCCGGTGGCATGCGTGGCGCAGCGTTCCTCCATCTTTCGGAGTAAATTATGCTATCCCGTCGTCAACATCGGTTAAGCCGGTTTAGAAAAGACAAACGCTTGCTGAGGCAGCGCTTACGTCAGCGTGCATTTTTCCGCGATATTCCTGGACCTGAAGCGATGGAAAAACCCAGAGTTGTCGTCCTGACAGGTGCCGGTATTTCCGCCGAGTCGGGTATTCGTACTTTCCGCTCCACCGATGGTTTGTGGGAAGAGCATCGCGTTGAAGATGTGGCAACGCCGGAAGGATTCGCCCGTGATCCTCAACTGGTGCAGGCATTTTATAATGCCCGTCGCAAGCAACTCCAGCAGGCAGAAATCCAGCCCAATGCAGCGCATTTGGCGTTGGCAAGGCTTGAGGAAGAGCTGGGCGATCACTTCCTGTTAGTGACACAAAATATTGATAATTTGCACGAACGTGCCGGTAATAAAAATATTATCCATATGCACGGCGAATTACTAAAAGTGCGCTGTGCACACAGTGGGCAAGTGCTGGAGTGGAAAGGGGATATTACCCCTCATGACCGTTGCCACTGCTGCCAGCTTTCTGCACCTTTGCGCCCGCATGTGGTGTGGTTTGGCGAAATGCCGTTGGGTATGGATGATATTTATCAGGCGTTGGCGACGGCAGATTACTTTATCGCCATCGGCACTTCTGGCCATGTTTATCCCGCAGCAGGGTTTGTCCATGAAGCCCGTTTGCAAGGCGCACATACCGTTGAGCTGAATCTTGAACCGAGCCAGGTTGGCAGCGAGTTTGCAGAGAAGTTTTACGGATTAGCCAGTGAAGTGGTACCGGAGTACGTCGAGCGGTTGCTGAAAGGGCTATAAAAACGGGCGGGTGACGATATGCTGACCCGCCCTACGCATCGATTTAACCCACGGTGGATGAGCGTCAGCGACATCCACCGTAAAGAATCTCAAGATTTAAGCTCTGGCCTCAACCAATAACTTCTCTTCTCGCCGCGCAACCACGATCAAAAATAGCGATGTATACACACAACATATCAACGCAAAGCCGCTGATATACCACGGTAATCGCGTCACATACACCGCGCTACACGAGAGGATCACCATAATTATTCCGGCGTACATCGGATGGGGTAGCCACGAAAAGATCCCCCGTCGTATTTTTGAGGAGTAAGGGAGGTAATACCCGGCCCAGGTATGATACGCCCCTAAATCGGTTTTCCCTTTTACTACCAGCACTGTCCCGACCACCGCGATGACCAAGCACACCCAATCCAGCGCCATGACATTCTCCACCAGAAAAAGACTCCAGGCAAAAGCGAGAATTGGTAGCGGATAAGTCAGCCTGAGAAGTTTGATTGCCCTGATATCAATGAGAGGTATTGCATCGGGCCGTTCTTTCTTCGCGAGGATAAATACAGTGAAAATAGCAAGATTGATCAGTTGGAACAGCAAAAAGAATGTATTCATCACGATAATCACTCTGTCAGCAATGAACGGGGATGGAGGGATGACCAATAGTAGTCATACGCTACTTCAAGCGTAAAAAGAGATGAGGGTTGTGCCATAAGGCTAAAGGGTGAAAAAAAGCGGAACAATGGGTTCCGCTTGTTAAAGATTACCGCCCAGCTTTCAACTTCTGATAGTAATTCTCATAAATCGCACTGGCATCGCCGACATCGTTCTGCCACTCGCCGTTTTTCAGCACCGCCTCATCCGGGTAAAGTGTTTTATCGCCTGACACTTCTTTTGGCAGCAGCTTACGTGCTTCGAGGTTTGGCGTCGGGTAACCAATGGTTTCCGCGACCTGTTTTGCCACATCCGGACGTAGCAGGAAGTTAATCAGCTTTAATGCGCCATCGACGTTTTTGGCATTCGCAGGAATGGACAGGTTATCCATCCAGAAAATCCCGCCTTCTTTCGGCCAGATAATGTCCAACGGAGTACCTGCCTGGCGCGCAACATAAGCAGAACCATTCCACACCATACCGAGATTCACTTCGCCTTCCATATACGGGTTGGCAGGGTTATCCGAGTTGAATGCTGCCACGTTTGGCATCAGCTTTTGCAGCTCGTGGTACGCCGCCTCAATCTGTTTTGCATCGGTGGTATTGCCGGAATAACCCAGTTTCAGCAACGCTATCTGGAACACTTCGCGTGCGTCATCTGTCAGCAGCAGGCTTTGCTTGTACTCTGGTTTCCACAAATCTGCCCAACTGGTAACGGTTTTCGGATCGATAGCGCCACTGTTGATGCCAATGGCCGTCGCACCCCAGATATACGGAATGGAGTAGTCGTTGTTGGGATCGAATGGCTTGTTGAGCATTTCAGGATCGAGATTTTTGAAGTTGCTCAGTTTGCTTTTGTCGATCTTCTGGATCATCCCTTCTTTGCGCATTTTCGCCACAAAGTAGGTCGAAGGCACGACGAGATCGTACGCACCTTCTTTGTAGGTTTTCAGCTTGGCGTACATGGTTTCATTCGACTCGTAGGTCGAATAAATCACTTTGATGCCCGTCTCTTTAGTGAATTGCTCAAGCAGGCCTGGCGGCACGTACTCAGTCCAGTTGTAGAAATAGAGGGTTTTGCTGTCATCGGCATGTGCAGCGCCCATACCCAGTACCAGAGCGCCCGCAGTTAGCAGGTGGCGTGACCATTTGTTCATTTTAACGTCCCCTGAGTTTTATCACGAAGAATAAGCTGACTGGCAACCACCAGGACCAGCGAGAGTACTAACAGAATAGTGGCAAGTGCGTTGACCTCTGGCGAAACACCGACCTTCACCATTGAATAAATCTTCAACGGTAAAATTTCATAACTTGGCCCTGTCACGAACGAGGAAACCACCACATCGTCCATCGACAGGGTAAAACTGAGCAACCAACCCGCGGCAACCGCAGGCATGGCGAGTGGCAGGAGGATTTTGCGAAGGATAGTCAGTTCGCTGGCACCCAAATCTTTGGCCGCTTCCAACATCCGCACATCGAACCCTTTCAGCCGTGAATAGACCGTGACCACCACAAATGGCAGGCAGAAAGTGATGTGTGAGAACAGCAGCGACCAGAAGCCAAGCGACACCCCCAGCAGCATAAAAAGCACCAGTAGTGAAATTGCCATCACGATATCGGGCGACATCATCACCACAAATAACATGCCGCTGACAAACGGTTTGCCACGGAAACGATAACGATACAACGCCACCGCCGTTAATGAGCCAATCAGTGTCGCCGCCGTTGCTGACACCACCGCCATGGTCAACGAATGTTGTGCCGCTTGCAGCAGGCTGTCGTTGTTCATCAGCAGGCTATACCACTTGCCCGTCAAGCCTTGCCAGTTAATACCGAAGCGCGAACTGTTAAACGAATTAACGATCAAAATGATAATCGGAATGTACAGATACGCGTAGATGGCGGTCATAAAACCACCCCGCAGCAGACGACCCATCATTCTAATTCCACCTTGTTGTTCAACAACCTGGCGGCACGCCAGTAAATCAGCAGCATCAGACCCATCACTAGCGTGAGCGTAATGCTGGTGGCAGCACCAAACGGCCAGTCACGAATATTCAGAAACTGGCTCTTAATGATGTTACCAATCAACAGATTTTTCGCCCCACCCATCAAATCGGAGACATAAAACAGCCCCATCGCGGGCAGCATCACTAACAGGCAGCCAGCAATAATGCCCGGCATGGTGAGCGGAATAATAATGCGGATGAATGTCTGAAACTTGCTGGCACCCAGGTCGCGCGCCGCTTCCAGTAGCGGTTTATCGAGCTTTTCAATACTCGAATACAGCGGCATGACCATAAAGGGTAGCAGGATATACACCAGGCCGATGATCACCGCACTTGGGGTGTACATCAGACGAATCGGCGTATCAATCACCCCAAGCCACAGCAAAAACTCATTCATAACCCCTTTGGTGCTGAGGAAAATTTTCAGCCCGTAGATACGAATTAATGAGTTGGTCCAGAAGGGAACGATCAGCAAAAACAACAATAAAGGGCGCACACGTTCCGGTAATCGTGCAAGGAACCAGGCAAACGGATAACCCAACACCAGGCAGGCGAGGGTAGCAATCACCGCCATATTGAGCGAGTGCAGCAACACCTGTGCATATAAAGGGTCAGCAAGCCGGGTGTAAT
>NZ_DATERI010000068.1:0-32006 GCF_035271705.1 Buttiauxella sp. | reverse complement strand
TGTGCCGGAATATCCCGTGCGGCATTAAACCGGGCTGACAGGTTTTGAAACGCGATCAGCGCGGTTAATTCGGTAAGCGTTTTGTCATCAAAATGGACTTTCAATTCAGCTTTTAGCGTGTCATTGATGAGCGGCGGCGTGGCCGTCATCGCATCAGCGTAGGCCAGTGCAGCCTGTTCTTTGGCCGTAAACAGCGTTTCTTCACGCCAGTTGGCGATTATAAGCTCCTGGAAGAGTGCTTCTATAAGCCAGAGATAGATACACATAAAGCATGCCGGCTTTGAAGCTAATGTAATTCAAGATGTTATGCATTGATCATGACCAAAGTGACAGTGACTTCGGCACATTTGACGATGTCATTTGAGCAGATGACAAAGGGTACTGGAACGTGTCTTCGTTGTGGACTCAGTACAGGATGGGGGACGATTGCTGCAAAAGGAGTCCCTGATGCGTGATAAAAACATCAGGGAGGGGAATGTTATTGTTTTACCATGATTTGTGTTTTTTCAACGTTTTTCAGGCCACCGTCATTAACCACATTTTTGTAGCCCATCTCTTTGAGGAGAGTTTCGGCTTTGCCAGATTTATTGCCGGTGTTGCAATACAGATGCAGCGTGTCATTTTTATCCTGAGACACTTCCTGGATGCGCTGCCCTATCTGCTCCAGCGGGATGTTCACGGCACCTTCCACATGCGTTTCTTTATACTGTTCTGGAGCGCGCACATCAATCCAGTGTTCTGCCGCCCATAGGGAGTTTGATGCCAACAACAGGGCACTGGCGAGCAGCGCTTTTTTTACCAATCGAGTTTGACCAAACATCGTGATATTTTTCCTTAACGAATAAAGGGGACATTCCCTTGATGTGGTGACTGCCACCAGCTTCAGTGAAGCTGTGGAAGTAACCATAGAGTTACAAGGGAATTATTATAAACGCTGTGAGCCCGGTTATCGTCGCCAGAAAGAGAGATATCTGATCCCGGTTGCAAAAAAAGTTCGCATTGTTCAACAACGCCTCCGTAAGAAGTTATATGGCGACCTGGGAAGCGTGCAAGCTGATCTGGACAACTGGCTGTTGTATTTCAATAATGAACGGAGTCATCAGGATGAAATGTGCTGCGGGCGTAAGCCCGGGAAGAGAGATGAACACCATCGGCCACATAGATGTTTTAACCCATGCGTAAGTTTTGCCATGGTGATAATTTTCCTGCCGCCAGGTAGCCTGGCAGCGCTGCAACACTATCAGGTTCAATTCTCTGCCTGGCACCAGCAACACCCGATTGAAACGGCAATGGCATTCTTTTTCATTTATGTCGTTATCACGACACTTTCGATACCCTGCGGCACATTATTAACGCTATTGGCAGGGTTGCAGTTTGGTTTGATTAAGGGAACTCTTCTGGTGCTGCTGGCGGCAACGTGTGGCGCAACGCTTGCGATGCTCATCACTAACGCTTTGAATCAAAACATAAAGAGATTTTCAAGAATGCATAAAAGCAAAAAGCCTGCTTAAGTTTCCTTAAGCAGGCTTTTCAAATTTGGCTCCTCTGACTGGACTCGAACCAGTGACATACGGATTAACAGTCCGCCGTTCTACCGACTGAACTACAGAGGAATCGCTTGAACGGGGCGCATATTAGCGAGGCGATTCAGGCTTGTCAAAGCCTCTCATCACGCCGTTGGTTCGTTTGCCGATAAAACCAGCAAATCGCAAAGTGGTTTTTGTTCTTGATATGCCTGGTGGTATGAGTGTGCGCACTGAAATGGTGCGTAAATACCTCTTATGGGGCATAAGAGAACCATTGTTTCAATCTCAAATTCTGTCGTTTAAATCACTTTTGCTTATTATCCAGACTGTTAGCGCATCTGGTCGGATGTTTATAAAAAGTGGCAAGCATATTGCAGTTCCTAGAGAGACATCACTGCCGAGATTGGCGTTGGCATTCCGTGTAGGAGGCAAAATGAATTTAAGACGACTGAAATACTTCGTAAAAATCGTCGATATTGGTAGCCTGACTCAGGCCGCAGAAGTGCTGCATATCGCGCAGCCAGCGTTGAGCCAGCAAGTCGCTACCCTTGAAGGTGAAATGGATCAGCAGCTGTTAATTCGCACCAAACGCGGCGTAACGCCAACAGAAGCAGGAAAAATCCTCTATACCCATGCGAGAGCAATTCTTCGCCAGTGCGAGCAGGCACAGCTAGCTGTTTGCAATGTGGGCCAAACATTAGGCGGGCAGGTTTCTATTGGCCTGGCACCTGGCACCGCAGCTTCATCTATCACCATGCCTTTATTACAGGCAGTACGTGCGGAATTACCCGACGTGCTGGTCTATCTGCATGAGAACAGTAGTTCTGTCCTGAATGACAAGCTGTTAAGCGGCCAGCTTGACATGGCGGTCTTATATGACCGTTCTCCGACGGCGGGCATCATTAGCCAACCGTTACTTAAAGAGGAGTTGTTTCTGGTCGGCACCCGCGACTGTCCAGGTTTGACAGTCGATCTCGCTGCGGTGGCCGAAATGAACCTATTCCTGCCGCGTGATTATAGTGCCGTTCGTAAACGTGTGGATGAAGCGTTCTCACTGCGTCGCTTGACGGCGAAAATTACCGGTGAGATTGATTCCATATCGACCCTGACTGCGGCTATTGCCAGCGGCATGGGGGTGACGGTATTGCCAGAATCAGCAGCGCGATCGCTGGTGAGTTCAGCAAATGGTTGGATGGCGCGTATCACCAGCCCTTCACTGAATTTACCGCTCTCGGTTAATTTGTCGGCGCGCACCGCGTTGTCACCACAAGCGCAGGCGGTAAAAGACATTTTAATGTCCTTAGTGGTTCGTCCTGTGCAAGAAAATCGCGAGTTGCAGCTTGTAGGCTGACATGGCTTATTGCTAAATCGAATAACTTGCTGGTTTTTATTATTTGGTATCTCGGGGTTACCACTTTAACAATAGTGTAAAGAATGGTCATGCCCCGGGGGCAATGTGAACTTCCAGCAACTTAAAATTATTCGCGAGGCGGCTCGGCGGGACTACAACCTGACCGAAGTCGCCAACATGCTTTTTACCTCGCAATCAGGCGTTAGTCGCCATATCCGGGAACTGGAAGAAGAACTCGGTATCGAGATCTTCATTCGTCGTGGGAAGCGTTTATTAGGTATGACGGAACCTGGCAAAGCCTTGCTGGTCATTGCCGAACGTATTCTTAATGAAGCCAGTAATGTACGGCGTCTGGCCGATGTGTTTACTAATGACGCCAGTGGCGTTCTGACGATTGCGACAACCCATACTCAGGCACGCTACAGCTTGCCGTCAGTGATTAAATCCTTCCGTGCGTTGTTTCCAGAGGTCCGTCTTGAATTAATTCAGGGCACGCCACAAGAAATTGAAACGCTGCTGCATAACGGCACGGCGGACATTGGCATCGCCAGTGAACGGTTGAGCACCGATCCTTTAGTTGTCGCCTATCCCTGGTTTCGCTGGTACCACACTTTGCTGGTGCCGCACGGCCATCCATTGATTCATGCCAATCCTCTCACCCTGGACGATATCAGCCGCTGGCCGATTATTACTTATCGGCAGGGTATAACAGGGCGTGCGCGTATTGACGAGGCATTTTTACGTCGCGGGTTAACGCCTGATATTGTCCTGAGTGCGCAAGATTCTGATGTAGTAAAAACCTATGTTGAATTGGGGCTGGGTATTGGCCTGGTTGCGTTTCAAGCCAGTGGTGATGAAGGAGGGGAGTTGGTCAGGCTGGATACGCGTCACTTGTTTGACGCCAACACGGTTTGGCTTGGGCTCAAACGCGGGCAGCTTCAGCGTAATTACGTCTGGCGTTTTATCGAATTATGTAATCCTGAGCTTTCTGTGGCGGATATCAAGCGATTAGCGCTAGAACCCGAAGAGACCGTGCTGGATTATCAGATTTGATCCTTTTTCCATTAGATGTGCTATTTTTTTAGCCGCTTTGAGGCGCTAATTGTGTGAAGCGTGATCGGTGCGGTGCAAAATTCAGCAAACGAAGCGCGGTGACCGAAAATTTCATTGACTCACCGCGTCAGGTAAGTAGAATGCAACGCATCGAACGGCAGCACAGCTTGCCAGAAGATAGTAAAATCAAATGATTAGCTTTAAGCTTCATTAAAATGATTTTGCGGGAATAGCTCAGTTGGTAGAGCACGACCTTGCCAAGGTCGGGGTCGCGAGTTCGAGTCTCGTTTCCCGCTCCAAATTTAAGTAGCAGAAATTCTGTTACAGCCTGCAAAGGTAAAAAGTTTTGGCGCGTTAGCAAAGCGGTTATGTAGCGGATTGCAAATCCGTCTAGTCCGGTTCGACTCCGGAACGCGCCTCCACTTTCTTCCCGAGCCCGGGTGGTGAAATCGGTAGACACAAGGGATTTAAAATCCCTCGGCGTTCGCGCTGTGCGGGTTCAAGTCCCGCCCCGGGCACCATGGGAAACACCAGAATAATCAAAGCAATAAGCAGTGTCGTGAAACCACCTACGGGTGGTTTTTTTATGCCTGAAATTCAGGTCCTGTGCATATCCTGTGCTCACGGGGTGCAATGAACTGCAACAAACAGCCTGGTAATGCAAAAAACTCAATCAGATTATCAGCATTATCATGGGCCCTGTTCCCGTGTTTTTCCGGTACGTCTCCGGTAACGGAATCGCTCAAGTGCCTGCGCTATGTAGCGGGTAGTGAAAGTACATCAGGTTCCATCAGCCCATTCAGGCGTACAGCGCTATAAATCCCTATTCGGTCATCTTCATTGAATCGTTGTTTTACCATGCGCTGGGCTTTGTTCAAGTCCCCCAGTCTTTGACCGGTCACCTGACAGGGTATGGTTGTCTGTCCCTGCTTGATTTTCTGTTATGGCATGTTTGCTGCGTGAATGATTATTGGAGCAAAACCGATTTATTCGACAACACCCTGATCCGCCACTTACTGCCGGTCATACGATATCGTCAGTCATCGTCAGTCATGAAACACTGACAATTCCTTTTGGGATAGATTTTTAGTCATGCTATTTCTGTCATTGTTAAAATAATCGTTACATTAATTGTTTTATTTTGTACAAAATTGCAACATTTTGTAATGTGCAGTGGTAAGCTGTGCGTAATTTCTGACTGGAGAATTCTGAGATCAGAAAAGCATAAGGGCTTTCTGCTATTAAAAAATTAATGGATATGCAATGAATAATGAAATTCACACAGTAAAAAGTTTCGATTTTCTGGCACGTAGTTTCGCACATATGCATTCACAGGGACGGGGTCTCAATATCCGGGCCGTCACTGGTAATATGAGTAAAGAGCAACAGAACTGGTTCCAGGAGCGTTACACCCACTACTGCGAACAGGGCATATGTGCCAGCTTGCTGGAAATAGAGCACTCATATAGATAATCATCAATATTGCTTTCTTTTCTTCCCGTTGAATTAACCTCACAGACTGCGCATATCTCACGGTACGGAACGCACCCCGGCACGGAAACGGCACTATACTGCCCTCCGCCTGCCGGTTTCGCATATAAAAAATTTTTCAGTATATAGATCTCGCAAAGGATCACGCCAGCCCGTGACACCACTGGTTGCGGGGGCTGATAGCACATTGCCGGGGATAATTGTTGCCTGATAAGTAACTGCATTGAGGGTGATAATACTGTAGATGTTTTGTCTGGCCTTCATCGTTCAGCTGGTACCGGGTTGCTGAATGTGGTTTCCTTACGAAAACTGTTACCATTGATAAGATAGTTTCTCGTTATCAATCTAAAGGCGTTTTGATGCTGAGCTCAGACCAGTCACAGAATCGTAGAATCTTCATTGGTGATATTCACGGTCAATACAGCAAGCTTGCTGTATTGATGGATCATATCT
Organism: Buttiauxella sp.; assembly: GCF_035271705.1. Lineage (GTDB taxonomy): Bacteria > Pseudomonadota > Gammaproteobacteria > Enterobacterales > Enterobacteriaceae > Buttiauxella. The sequence continues at coordinate 26,132 of NZ_DATERI010000068.1, read as the reverse complement.
GCTCTCAGGAGAACATGGATAACAATATCCTGATCTTCCTTGGCGATCTTATTGATAACCAGCCTGGTACTCAGATTGCTCATCTGGCTGTACTGGAGCGAGTCAGGGAATATGTAGATGCAGGACGGGCTATATGTCTTATGGGCAATCATGAATTTAATGCCATTGGCTGGGCAATGCGACATCCGGTAAGTGGTGAGCCACTGCGTCCACACAATGAGAATAACCATCGTCAGCATCAGGCTTTTCTTGATGATGTAATTGAAGACAGCCCACAGCATGCTGCATGGATTGAATGGTTTAAATCATTACCCGTATTTGTTGATTATGGTGATATCCGGGCTGTGCATGCATGCTGGGACGATAACGCTATTACGCGTCTGCGCCCCTGGCTTGATGAGCATAACAGACTGATACCAGAAGGCTGGGTGCATGCCTTTGATAAACAACATGAATTGTATCACCTAATGGAAACTATACTCAAAGGGCCTGAAATGAGGTTACCTGAGGGTTACAGCTTCCAGGATAAAACTGGCATTGAGCGGCGTAATATTCGTGTTCGATGGTGGTTAAATAATGCGAGAACATACCGTCAGTTAGCACAGGTTCAACTGGACATGGTTGACAGAATACCGGATCTACCGCTTGAACAACCTTATCCAATCCTGTCTGAAGTTCCCGTTGTGGTGGGGCACTATACCTTATCCGGCGAACCGGAATTACTGAGCAACGCAGTGGTCTGTGTCGACTACAATGCGGCAAAAGCAAATAATCCTCTACAGGCATGGGTATATGACAGCGATATGGCGTGCATAACAAAGGGACAGTTTGTCAGCATTCCGGGCTGAGCGTGCCCGGTACTGGAGTAAGAAGGGGATGACACGTTGACAAACGTAATTGTTATTTCAAGCTTTTAACCAGTTCGATAAAGTATGAATTAAGTCACACTGGCAATAGCTATCTGCCACGATTGTGGAGTTTGCCATCGTTACTTAACCATACGCCATCACTAAGTAAAGAAGCGATTGCGCTGGGTAATGACCCGAAAGCGGAACGCGATAACTATCGGGCAATGCCGACGCTCAGTGAGTTTTTCCACCAGACCTATCTTCCTTACATCAAACACCATAAAAAGTCCTGGATAAGGATGTCCAGTGTTACGCCGATTACATTGAACCCCTTCTGGGAAAAACACGTTACAGCGAGCTCAGGGGCAGGGAGATCCAGCAGGTTCTGTTTGACATGCTGGAGGGGCGTTTTTAGGGCGGACCCTATGCACCTTCCACCTGTAACCGGAGGCTTGCCATCCTGAAGACCATGGGGCGATACGCACTGCGTCAGGATGTGCTGGAGAAGAATGAAGCCGATAAGGTCTCACTGTTACGGGAAGATAATCAGCGCACCCGGTTCTTTGACGCGGATGAAATCAGATGCATTCTGGAAGCGGCTTATACGTATCCGAATAAAGCGGCAGGGGGCTGATGGCCATGTTGCTGCTGACCGGAACCCGAAAATCAGAAATGCTGAATGTTCGGCATGAGCATAATGATCGGATAAACCGGACATTATTCATCCCGTATACCGTAAGCTAGTGCTGATGCAATCGCATCAAAATCGCACCCTTTAGCGAAAAAACCATGCCTGCCGCCTCGCTACCAGAGAGACATTGTCGTCCAATTCACTTTCGATGCAGCGTCATGGTCAGCCATCACCCTCGAGGGTCCTTTCGACTAAGCTCATCGACTATGTTGCAAAGGAGACACAAAACGTGCGCTTGCGAGCGGTATCTCCATAACCTGGTAAATTGGTGAGTGGAGTGGCTTTAGAGAGCTACACATTGACGATGGGCCAATGTGTGGTCATGTTAAATATAAAAATAAAGCAACTACATGTATTTATAAGTCACGATAAAAAACAGGTAGTTGTTTCGGTGTCATGAATGCTGTTCTTGTGGCGGCACCTAAGCACAAAAGACCTCCACAGTATTTCTGCCATTCTTCTTGGCCTGGTACATCGCTTCGTCGCCAAAGTGGAGTAAATTCCGCACATTATCCGTCTGGTCGGGGTACAACACCACACCAATACTCGACGAAATATTCAGTTCCACGCCATCGTCCATAATGAAAGGCTTTTCAAGCGCAGCCCGGATTTTCTCGGCAACCAGCACGGCTTCTTCTGCATTCTGGGTATCGGGCAGAAGAATGACAAATTCATCGCCACCGAGACGTGATACGGTATCGGACGTGCGCAAGACCGCGCTCATACGTAATGCGACTTGCACCAGCAACCAGTCACCGGCCTTGTGCCCATGCTGGTCATTGACTCCCTTGAACTTGTCCAGGTCGACAAAGAGAAGCGACAGCTTTCGATGTTCCCTTTTCGCCAGGGCGAGCATTTGGCCAAGTTGGTTTTCCATCATCCTGCGATTGGGCAAACCAGTTAACTGGTCGAAGAATGCCATCTTTTTGATGATATCCTCAGCGGCCTTCCGCTCGGTAATGTCGCGTGTACAGCCAATTATGTGAGTGGGTCTGGCGTCTTTACTCAGCATGATAGTGCCCTTGACCTCTACCGGGACCACATGGCTATCCTTGTGTAAATGCTCCAGCTCTAACGTAAAGAAACGACCCATCAGGTCACCTTCTCTAATTCGTTGCAGACACTCCTTTAAGGTCTTATTTACTAGGCGCACCGAATCTGACGACACCATATCCTCCAGCCGCTGCTGAAGTATTTCTTCTGCCGTCCAGCCACGTAGCCGTTCAGCGGAGGGACTGACATAACTACATGTTAAAAATGGATATTCCATAACCCAAATCAGGTCGTTGCTGTTTTCTGCTATCAGACGATACAGGGCCTGGCTTTTCTGCAATGCATCGGCCATGCGTGAGCGTTCAATGGCTATCTGAGCGAGTCTGGCGTAGTCCGCCAGCAACACGAGATCATGGGCATCCGGTGCAACAAGTTCCCGCTGATACAGGTTGAAGACACCGAGGACCATACCTGCATTGTTTTTGATGGGGTGAGCCCAGGCCGCATGAAACCCTAGATCGAATGCTGTTTTATACACCGTGGCACAGCGGGGATCGGTGGTAACATCCTCGATAATAACGGTTTCACCACTGCGAACGGCTGCCGTAGCCGGGCCATTCATCTCATCAACTGGCAGGTGTGCCGTAGCGCGAAACCATGATTCAGGTATATTGGGTGCAGCACAACCAGTTAATTCTCTGCCATTATTGGAAACTAATAATACGGCACCGGACATACCGGGACGATAGTCATCGATAATACGTAACATAGCGTCGAACACCGCAGGCAAAGTCGCATTCTGTCCCAGCATCTCAAGCACCTGATTGTTCAGTTGCAGGGAATGATAGTGGGTTGCTAGTGCTTTCTCTGCGGCTTCACGGGCGATGGTTTGTTGATGTAACTCGGTTACATCAGTCGAAATACCGATGAGAGCCGGAGGTAGGCCCGCAAGGTGTACTGGCACCTTGATTGAGGTGTAGTAGTGGGTTTCGCCATCCGGAGTGGTGACTATTTCTATCTCGCTTTGCTTGCAGTTCGAAGTAAATACATGACTATCCATGACCCAGAAATCATCGGCCACCGACTGCGGCAGGATTTCACTGTCCAGACGGCCAGTGATCTGTTCAGCGGGCAAACCGAACAGAGCGGCAGTCTTTGCGTTGGCGTACACGAAACGCCGCTCGCTGGTCTTAAAATACACATAGGCATCCACGGTATCGAGGATCAGATTCAGCAATTTGCGCTGCTGGTTATGCTGTTGGAAAAATCTCAGAAGCAGCCACTGCAGGACACACATACCAGCAAACGCCAATATAGAGAAGGCGACCTGGAGTCGCCAGTTGAACAGGTACTCGTCTTTACTTGCAGCGACGACTTGCAGCCACTGGCCATGGTGCAACGGGGCCATCACGACCAGCCGTTCCACGCTATCTAGCGAAGACTGATAAGACTTCACCTCCGGTCCGTATCGGGTATCCTTGAAGGACAAGGGGCTGATGACCTGCGATGGCACTGTCTTCATCTCGGCGGAATTTCCACCATATGTATAGCGATATAACCATTTGTGTGTGCGTTGATCTATAAAGCCCAGGATACCATTTTTACCCAGATCGAATCCTCGTGTGATATCCGTATTGAGCAAAGCCGACAGGCTGTGCAGGGAGGTAAAACCAACCACCGTGCCCAATGCATGTCCGTCTGTCGATTTGATTGCCCGGTACACCTCGATCCCTCCCTCGTCGATGTCGAGTTTGCCTGGACGATGAACAAAAAAGGCGTTGGACTCGGCTCCGCTATTGTGGAAATCCTGGTAGATGGGGTAGTCTCTGAATGAATGTGTCGCCAGCACGCGCGGCGGTAGGGCCGATTCCAACGGTACTACGGAGCTAGTGTCAACGATGTTGCCATCGGGAGTCAGTACGGTGACAGTATCCAGCCATGCCTTTTTTACTTCCGTTTGCAGTTGTGCATGTAGATCGGTACTCCCGTCCCCCATGTCCTGCATGGATTTACCTATTAAGGTGAGCTGATAATCCCGCGTCATCCTGAGCTGCTCAATGCTGCGCAGATGCATTGACGATACGTTTTTAAGGCTTTGCACCACATCAGTTTCAATCCAGCGGTGTTCCAGATACAGATAGCCTCCTGCACAAGCCCCCTGGACCAGCAGAGCCAGTACCAGTAGCTTGCGCTGGGCGGAATGGCTGGAGAACAACGAGCCCAAGAAAGCGCGCAGACGTGCAAAAGAAAAATTCATATAGGGATTCTTTTAAATCTGGACCGGGGAAATACCCCAACCTCCGTGAAATATGAACACTACCAGTGACAAGGAATGCTGACTTCAGCCCCGCCCCGGATGAGTGGTTGATTAACATCATAAACACACTTTAATAGTAATGGTATGTGTCCAATAGCACGGTGTTGAAGAAACAGAATTTCTGACCATAATCGTGTTCGTAACATAACTTTCCCGGTAATATTCGGTAAAGTTAGCGGTATTTCTTGGTGAAATACGCTTCACTGTGTCGCTGCCAGCAGTCACATTGGCTACAACAACCCCGTTGTATGGCGCTCGATAGACTCTTTTTCATTTTTGTCTTCTGGCGGGGAGACTCTGCAACTATTCCCGGGCACCATGGGAAACATCAGAATAATCAAAGCAATAAGCAGTGTCGTGAAACCACCTACGGGTGTTTTTTTTATGCCTGAGATATGCGTCCTGTGCATATCCTGTGCTCACGGGGTGCAATGAACCGCTCACCAGAGCCAAGTAATTCAAACCCTCATGTCCTTATCTCCAGCATAATGAATACAGCAGAGTAGAGGGAGTTCCCCCGCCATTCAATAACCTGCTCTAGAGTGCGTTTCACCCGGCTTGACGGTAACGAAAAGTCCACCTCGATTGCCAGGGCTTCGCGGTTAAAATCATCAGCACTTGTAAAAACTGGCATTGCTTATGCCATGCTCCCGGCACAGTTCAGACACGGCCGTTCCGGCCTCAGCCTGCTTCAGAATGGCCATGATTTGGCTGTCGGTAAAACGCGAATTTTTCATAGGAATCTCCTCAGTTCAGATGACGAGAAAATTCTACTTATGAACACACTGCTTTTTCGGGGGGATTACCGACGTATTTTTCTACAAAATAGATTTAAAAAAGAATTCACATCAGCTTATTTAGGCAATGGATCACTTTCTGCGTACCAATTGAGGGTTACACTGGTACCCCACCGCCAGCTTGGGGCTGGCCGTGTTGAAGTCGAGTGACCAGACTTCAGCGCCCTGCTCGAACTTGTCGACCCTGCCATGTAACCCGCCAAACAATCGGGGCGTGACCGCATCATGTCGACATGAACGCATTTTTGCATCATCGAGTACCGAAACAGCATCAAAACAAGTGAGAGAAAAATTTTTGCAATACCTACCTGACTCTACTATCCCTTCTGCCGCGCTCCGTTTTACCCTCAGTAAGAAGATCGGGGTTGTGTTTCTGACACTGTTGCTGCTTGGGCTTGGCAATAGCGTCATCGTTAATACCATGTTTGCGAAATTTAGAAGTTTTGATGAAACGATGCGTATTGTAGGCTCGCTGCGATTCCTCGGTCATAAAATAGCGCTCAACAGCAGCGCAGCTTTGAATGGATGGTCTCCCGGCAAGGAAGCTGCGCTGTCCGACATTGCGCAATATGAGGACGCACTCAATGCGCTGATGCACCCAGGAGCCGATGGCAATCAGGTGCGGCAGATGACAGCACCACAACGGGCCAAATTGGAAGAAATAAGCGTCGACTGGCACCATCATCGCGAAGAACTCGAGTCGACACTACGACGCAGCGGTACCTCCCGTTCAGATACAAGCCGGCTTATTGTCATGCTTGCCGAGAATACGGAACATTTGCTCGAGCACGTCCAACAGCTGATGGAGTCTCTGATAGGGGAGATGCATCGTGAACAGGAACACGAGCTCAAGATCGCTTATCTGTTATTGGTGTTGGACATATTGTTGCTGGGTGGTGTGTGGTTGCTGGTCCGGGTAGGTTTCATCCACCCCTTGCTTAGACTCGCGCAGGGCAGTCGCGAACTGGCGAACGGCAACTATCAGGTACATATCGAACACCGGTTCAATGATGAGGTAGGGCAGTTGGCGAATGCCTTCAATCACTCCGCACAACAGATCGGCACCCTGATTGGCAACCTTGAGCAGAAACACCTGGATGTACTGCGGACTAAAGCGATGTTTCGCGGTGTGGCTGAAACGTCAGCGGTCGGCGTCTATATCATCCAGGACAATCAGTTCGTATTTGCTAACGCCAAAATCGCGCAGATGTTCGGTACTGAGCTGCCTACGCTCCTTGAATCGCTGAGTATATTCGACCTGATTGCGGAAGCTGATCACGATCGGCTCAAAACCAATACGCAAAAGCGCCTGGATGGCATGAACGAGGGCTTGGCTAGCGAATACCAAGCTCGCAGGAGAGATGGTTCGCTGTTCGAACTGGCGATGTACGGTTCGAGCATGTCCCTCAACGGGCGACCGGCGATGATCGGCATCACCATGGACATCACCGAGCGCAAGCAGGCGGAAGCCTCGATGCGCATGGCGACCATGGTGTACGAAAGTTGTAGCGAAGGCATGGTCATCACCGATGCCGGCGGCCTCCTGATGGACGCCAATCCCGCCTTTACCAGGATCACCGGATACAGCAGGGAGGAAGCCCTCGGTCACCCCATTAACATCGTGAACTCCGGTCGCCACGACAAGGCGTTCTTCCTGGCGATGTGGGGCGCACTCAATACTGGCGGCCAATGGCAAGGTGAGATCTGGAACCGCCGCAAAAACGGCGAGGTATATCCGCAGTGGCTCACGATTAACACATCCTATAATCAGGATGGTTCCGCCCATCGCAGGGTTGCACTGTTTTCGGATATTACCGACAAGAAGAAGATTGAGGATCTGGTGTGGAGGCAGGCAAACTTCGATTCACTGACGGAGCTGCCTAACCGTATGATGTTCCACGACCGGTTGGAGCAGGAAATCCACAAGTCTCACCGGACTGGCCTGTCGATGGCGCTGATATTCATCGACCTTGACCACTTCAAGGAGGTCAACGACACCCTCGGACATGCGGCTGGGGACCTTCTTTTACAGGAAGCCGCGCAGCGCCTGAACAAATGTGTGCGCGAAATAGACACGGTAGCACGGCTAGGTGGGGATGAATTCACCATCATCCTGGGAGAACTGACTCGCCTCACCGATGCCAATCGCATCGTGCAAGATGTTCTGAAAAGCATGGCTGAACCTATTATGTTGGGCGATAAATTTGCCCATGTATCGGCCAGCATCGGCGTTACCTTTTATCCGAATGACGCCACTGAAATTGACAAATTGCTCAATAATGCAGACCAGGCGATGTATGTGGCCAAGAATCTGGGACGCAATCGTTACTCTTACTTCTCGCCCCACTTACAGGAAGAGGCGTAGATGCTGTAGCGGCGGTTGGCAGCTGGCGGTTCGCAGAGGAGCAGCCTCGGGTGTAACCTTTCTGGTCAGAGGCCAGATCTCCTGTTGGAAGTACTGAACCGCTGGTAAAAGGGATGAGCCAGAACGGACCCCAGATGGAAAATATGTCAGCTATACTCGGAACAGTCTTAAGCATTTAGCAAGACAATTCACTTCGTGCCGCTGCATCAGTAATTGAAATGTCAGCCGCTACCAATGACCATCCTACGACTTAGTTGATAAAGGAGTCCCATGGCTGCTGAAATCAAAGTTGGCCAACTGAGTATCAACTACATCCTCGATGGAGCTGATACCGCGAGTCTGGGCATGTTTGAACTGACCGTACCCGCAGGTTCGAATGTTCCTCCGCCACACAGCCATTCTAACAACGAAGAGTGCGTGTACGTTCTGGCGGGAACACTTCGATACACGGTTGGGGTTGAGACACGCGATCTCGCACCTGGCCAAAGCATGAGCACACCAAAGGGCGTTGTTCACGCATTCTCGAACCCATTTACCGAGACGGTTCACGCCCTCATCGTTCAGTCACCGGACATTGGCGCCCAATACTTCAGAGATGTCGCTGCCGTGGTCAACGCAGGCGGGCCACCAGACAAAGCGGCCTTGCTATCCGTCATGTCCCGTTACGGGCTTATTCCTGCCGCGCCGAAGTGACACGAGTGGTTTCTCTAAATGCAAAGGGACGCTGTGGTGTACCCACAGCAAAGAAGAAGAGTCGATGCCAGCAAGGGCGGATATCGCGGAAGAGCCAATGAAAAGAACTGTGTTCCTCATTCGTCATGCGAAGTCGAGTTGGAATGAGATTAGCCTGCCCGACAGGGAGCGGCCGCTGGCCAAACGCGGTCAGCGTGACGCTCCCATGATGGGAAGGCGACTGGCAAGCGATAAGGTGAAGCCTGACTTGATCCTGTCCAGCCCCGCATACCGGGCGTTGTCGACGGCGCACATCATCGCCGAGACACTCGATTACCAGAAAGGCATTGTCATCGATGAGCGGATGTACGCCAGCAATACCGAGACCCTGTTAGCGGTGGTAAGTGGACTCAGTGACGACTTGAAGTGCGTGATGCTCTTTGGCCACAACCCTGAGTTCACTGAACTTGCCCATCGACTGTCCCACAAGCTAATCAGGATGCCGACCTGCGCGGTTGTCCAATTCACCTTCGATGCGGCGTCATGGTCAGCCATCGCCACCCTGAAGCCCGATAGAGTCCTATTCGACTATCCGAAGAGGAAGTAGGGAGGTACGCCCTCGGTCGCCCCGGCGTGTGGCCATTAACCTGTCCATTGATGTCGACCGGCTTGCAAACAATGGGGTTGTGGTGCTGAAAACATGAAGATCCCTGCCAGTCGTGGGGTGATTATCTCATTAAGTTTGGCAAAGGCCATAGCGGTCGCTATACAACACTCTGCGTAACCGTGCCTTGGTAATCCCCTCATAGTGTGAAAGCAGGCTTGTACATATCCTAGGTGTTAGTATGTATTTATAATCCATCTTAACAACTCAGCCAGATCGGAGCTGAAACCCTATTCATCAACCTTTCTTGTCACTCATGGCGTTCATTCGTCCAGCGCGGGTGATGGATTTTTACCGAGCTGGATTTAACGGAATGCTGATATGAATTTTTCTGTTGCGCGTCTGCGCGCTTTCTTGGGTTCGTTGTTCTCCAGTCATGCCGCCCAGCGCAAGCTGCTGGTGCTGGCGCTACTGGTCCAGGGTGCCTGTGCGACGGGCTACCTGATTTTTGAGCGCAACTGGATTGAAGCGGATGTGATCCAGAGCCTTAAAAACGTGTCGGCGATGCATCAGCGCAGTTTTGACCAGCTCGAGACGACGCTGGGCTATCAGCTCACCTTGATCGGCAAATCCATGCAGGATATAGAAGACGGTAAGACTGAGCCGCTGGCACTGCATGCTGTGCTGCATAAGGAAGTGAATCAGGTATGGCTGGATATTGTCACCGTGCTGGATCCTGATGGCAACATCGTCAACATTGATTCTAAAGTGCCGCTGGCATTGGCCCAGCAGCTAAGCGTGCAGGCGACGCGCTCCTTCAGGGATTTGCCCGAATACCGGGCTTTCCGCGATAGTGGGGCTGAGTCGACCAGTTTTCTGGTTTCCCGTCCGAACACCCCCGTACTGGGTGGCGGGGGGCTGGTGACGTACCGGCGGGTGACGTCTGTGGACGGCTCTCCGTTGGGCATGGTCGTCGCCTTCAGTAGTCTGCGCAGCCTGTCGGCGTTACTCAATGCCGATACCGTACGGGGGTTAGATCTGGGCAAAGATGGTCTCCTGGACTTTATCGATCAACACAGCCATAAATTGTTATATCGCTATCTGTATAACGGGGAACCCGCCGCGATGAATACCCTGCCATCGCAGGTCATCAGCCCCTCGTCTTTCCAGGATACCGGCTATGGAACGGATGTGAAATTCTATCGCTCGCCGGTGGATGGCCTGGAGCGGTTGAGCGTGCTGTCCCAGATGCACCATGGCCAGTGGCTGCAGGTGGTGGGTGCCAGCAAGGACGCGTACCTGTTCAACTGGCGTATCCAGGTGATTTTTTCCGTGCTAGCGTTTGCCGGCATCGGTGTCCTGCAGTGGCTGTTATTGGGTTTTTTCCAGCGAAACAACCAGCAGCGCACGTTCCTGGATCTGGTCCTTGACTCTGTGGATGCCTGTGTCTATTTCAAGACCAGCGAGCGGTACTTCGCCTACGTCAATGCGAAGACCGCCGCCCTTTTCGGCCTCTCTGCCGAACAGATCATCGGTCGTCGGGACAGCGATGTTCTGCCGCAGAATATTGCCGATGATTTCTGGGCCACGGATAACCAGGTACTCACTTCGGGCAGCAAGCACAGTTGCACCGAAATTTTTGTCAATAAGCAGGGGGAAACCCGTTACTACTCATCGGTCAAGGTACCGGTGCAATTGCCGGGTCAACTGCCAGCGCTGGTGGGTATTTCCACCGACGTAACTGAGTTACAGAAACAAACTCTCGCCCGTGCAGCCGCTGAGAAAACGCTGGCAGCGCACAACCACTCCCTGTGGCTGAACAACCAGGTACTGGAGAAACTGGGCCAGAATGCCACTCTGCCTGAGGTATTTGATGCCATGCTGCGCATCATCGATAACTATCGTCCTGGCATGTCTGGCGCCGTATTTTTGGTTTCTGACAATGGCAGGGACCTGACTGGCTGCTCCGCACCTAATTTGCCTGAGGCGTGGCTGGAGGTGACTGCGCGGCTGCCCATCGCGGAGATGAACGGCGCTTCGACGGCGGCGGCTCGCAGTGGTGAAACCGTCATTGTGGAAGATGTGTCTACCCACCCCTGTTGGGCGGCAGCGCGTGAAAAAACGCTCAGCCTTGGGCTACGTGCAGCCTGGGCCCAGCCCATCAAAAACAGTGAGGGTAAGATCCTCGGTATTTTTACCCTGTATAAACATGAGCCAGCGGAACCGGATGACCATGATCTCGTCCTACTGGCCGACTACGCCCGGATCGCGCAAATGGTCATTGAGCGTGCGCGACTGGCCGGGGCCCTCCAGGAAAGCCAGGCCCTGTATCGTCTGATAGCAGAAAACAACAACGACATGATCTGGGTAATGGAATATCCGTTTTTGAGCTGCAGCTATGTCAGCCCTTCAGCTGAACGGATGCGCGGCTGGACGCCAGAAGAAATACGTGATCAGCCGTTTGAAGATATGGTGTCACTCGATTCGGTGCACCTGGTGCAAGAAACTCTGCAGGACTGTATGCGACGTATTGACGTAGGCGACCTGACGGGGCGTTTCTTTACCATGGAGCTGGAGCATTTGCACAAGGATGGCCATGTGTTCCCGGTAGAAACCAGGGGCACCATCATGCTGGACAGCGACGGCAGACCCACTCACATCATTGGCAGTACTCGCGACATTACCCAGCGGAAAGCCGCGGAGGACGCTCTGCATCAGGCCCGGGAAGAACTCGCTAACCAGTTATTGCTTGCGCAAACCCTCATCAATGCCATTCCCAGCCCTGTTTTCGCCAAAGACCGTGCCGGACGCTATCTGATGTGTAACAAAGCGTTCGAGGACTACTGCGGAAGGCCACGCGAAGAAATACTCGGCAAAGATGGCTTCGATCTTTGGCCACGGGAAATGGCGCAAGCCTGCTTCGAGGCAGACAACAGCTTGTTCAACAACCCGCACGCCCAGGCGTATGACGCGAAGGTATTGCATAGCGACGGAACACAACGGGACGTCGTGTTGAACAATGCTATATTCTGTGACAGCCACAGCAAAGTGGCGGGCATGATTGGCGTCGCTATGGACATCACGGAGCGTAAAGCGGCGGAGGAAGCCACCCGGACCATGGCGTTATTCGATCAACTGACCGGACTGCCCAACCGCCGGATGATGGAAGACCAGCTTGACCAGATGCTCACAGTGGCGAAACGGGAGCACCGCAAACTGTCATTGCTGTTTGTGGACCTGGACCGGTTCAAGGCGGTCAATGACCAGCATGGGCACAAGACCGGCGACTGGTTGCTGGTGCAGGTCGCATCACGCATGAGGTCTGTCCTGCGCGCCACCGATATCGCCTCACGTTTCGGCGGCGATGAATTTGTCATCCTCCTGCCCGATGCCCACCGGACAGAAGATGCTGTTCTGGTGGCGGAGAAAATCCGTGCTGAGCTTGAAAAAACCTTTGTCATGGAGAATGGCGTGGAGCTGGAGATTTCGTCGAGTATTGGTGTGGCGATGTACCCCGGCCAGGCGGAGAATGTACGCGACTTACTGCACTCTGGCGACGAGGCCATGTACTGCGCCAAGAACAATGGCAGGAATGCAGTGGAAGTGTTTGGGAGCCCAGCCCGGAAACAGTAACGACGGGGCAGTGCGCTGATTCTTATGACAAACATGGCCATTTTTTACTGTTTTTATCGTTTAGCTTACGGGGATGTGTATGCCGTATCGAGTCTTTAAGACACGTCTGTTTAACGTCCAACTGGGGCGCGCCATCGTCGTTAGCCTGCTGTGTATCATACTGGGATATACCGTCACGTTCTGGCAGGCCGTCTCGAATACTACGCAACAAGCCAGGACTCGCCTGCAGCAGGTCCAGCAGAAAGTGGATCAGACCCTGGATAGCGCCCAACAGGTCGCCATGACCCTCACTGAGGAGTTCGGCAAACCTTGTTATGCGGTAGAGCCGCTATTGAGGATGCTGTTGACTGTCTCACCGGATGTACACAGTATCAATCTGGTCCATGGGGATAACATCTATTGTTCTTCCCTCTACGGCCCCGTTAAGGCTCACACCACTTTCGATAATTACACGAAGGGTCAGCTCGTTCTCATAAGGGGCTATGAGGGGCAACCGATTCTGCCGCTTATCATCTATCGGGTGGTTGTCGGTAACAACAGTATTGTGGTGAAGCTTTTTGGCGAGCATTTACTCTCTGAGCTCGACGTGTTGAGTGGGGGGGCATCCATGAGTCTGGTGGTTGGGCGGCAACGGTGGCAGGCCCATAAAACGCCAACTGATCAAGACTTTCCCCTTGAAACGCCCGGTTATCTGGAGTCGGCATCGTCAAATTACCCATTTCGGATCATCACTAAATTGTCTCCCGCTGACTATATGGACAGTATCTGGCGATTTTCTAAAGTCAGCCTGATAGCCTGGTCTCTCCTGAGTCTGTTGGCTGGCGTTTGGGTGTTCAGAAGAAACGGGTGGATAAACTCGCCGACGACGGAGTTGCGACGGGCGCTGGATCAGCGGGAGTTTGTTCCTTACCTCCAGCCGGTAGTGTCCGGGGAAGATACTCACTGGACGGGCTGTGAGGTCCTGATGCGCTGGCAGCATCCTCTCGAGGGTGTGATCCCGCCGGACCGGTTTATCCCACTGGCTGAAGATAGTGGCCTCATCATCCCGATGACCCAGGATCTGATGAAGCAAGTGGCTGAACAGTTTGCCCCTCAGGCACATCAGTTACCCAGGGAGTTTCATTTCGCCTTCAATATCAGTGCCCATCACTGCAAGGATTTTAGCCTGCTGGAGGATTGCCAGACGTTCATCCATGCCTTCCGACACAACCCTGTCAAACTGGTACTGGAATTGACTGAACGGGAACTGCTGGTAGCCAATGAGGTCACCGACAAACTGTTTGCCGAACTGCACAAGCTGGGGGTGTTAATCGCGCTTGATGATTTCGGCACCGGTAATTCCAGCCTGAAGTACCTGCAGGACTTCAGTATTGATGTGCTCAAAATCGACAGGAGCTTCGTCAGCATGATTGGGACCGGTGCGTTTTCTGCTCACATCGTCGATAACATCATCGACCTGGCAAACCGATTTGGTCTGAAACTGGTGGCCGAAGGCGTCGAGTACGAGGTGCAGTCTGCCTACCTGAGGGCGCGTAACGTGACCTTCCTGCAGGGCTATTTGTATGGCAGACCCATGCCGATGGCGGAGTTTATCAGCAAGATACCCGGCTGACGTCATCTGGTGTGATAAACCCAGGATAAAACGGGCATATACCTTATCCGGCGAGCCGGAATTACTGAGCATCCATCCCATGAAGCGCCTATCACAGAGGCAACCGCTTATAACGGTTGCCTCTGTGTTTTAGGATTTAGGGAAAATCCAGACATGCTTCTCAGGTAATGCCAGATGGCAATGTTGTGGCTCTCGAACCTCACTACCGTAGGCGCGGATGACAAAATCATCGCCTGACGTACGGAACAGATATTCCCAACGGTCACCGAGATACATACTGGTTAACAGCGGCAGTTCAAGCTGGTTTTCTCCCGGCCCGTTCACCAGTGCCACTCGTTCCACGCGAATCACAGCGGTAGCTTCTTGCCCGAGTTGCACACCTTCACCTGCCATCCCCCACAACGCCCAACGACTTCCTTCAATGCGTGCTTTACCGTCGCGTACTTCAGTCACTTTACCGTGCAAACGGTTATTACTGCCCATGAACTCTGCGGTAAACAACGTTTTCGGCGAACCGTACATTTCCTGTGGTGTGCCTTGCTGTTCGATTTTGCCGTTGTTGAGAAGCAAAATACGGTCAGAAATCGCCATCGCTTCGTTCTGATCGTGCGTCACCATCAACGCGGATAAACCCAGTTTGATAATCAACTCACGCAGGAATACCCGGGCTTCTTCACGCAACTTGGCATCAAGGTTTGACAGCGGCTCATCAAGCAAAATAACCGGTGGGTTATAAACCAGCGCCCGGCCAATCGCCACACGCTGTTGTTGCCCACCGGAAAGTTGATACGGATGGCGTTTCCCGAGATGCCCAAGACCAAGCTGATCCAATACAGCTTGCACCCGCTGAGTGATTTCAGCGGCAGAGACTTTACGAATCTTGAGCGGGTAGGCCACGTTCTCAAACACGGTTTTGTGTGGCCACAATGCATAAGACTGAAACACCAGCCCGAGATTACGCTCTTCAGCCGGGATCTCACTGCGCGGGGTGCCGTCATACACTTTGTTATTGCCGATGATAATTGCACCCTGTGTGGGCTTTTCAAGCCCAGCAACAGCACGCAGCAAGGTCGTTTTCCCGCTACCTGAAGGTCCGAGCAAAGAAACCACTTCACCGCGTTTCAAATTCATGGAAACGCCTTTCAGCACCGGGTTGTCGCCGTAGGTTAAATGTAGATTGTCGACCGATAATTCAATCATGTAATTTGACTCCAAAGCGAAGGGCAATACCCAGACCCACTACCACCAGCAGGATGTTAATAAACGAAAGTGCCGCGACAATATCAATGGCGCCCGCGGCCCACAGAGAAACCAGCATCGAGCCGATGGTTTCAGTCCCCGGCGAAAGCAGATAAACCCCCGTTGAGTATTCGCGTTCGAAAATCAGGAACATCAGCAGCCATGAACCAATCAGACCATAGCGCGATAATGGAATGGTCACGTGGCGAGTAATTTGCCCACGCGTGGCACCGGTACTACGAGCGGCTTCTTCCAACTCTGGCCCAACTTGTAGCAGCGTTGAAGAAATCAAGCGCAAACCATACGCCATCCACACCACGGTATACGCCAGCCAGACACTGAAAATGGTGCTGCGCAATGAACGTAACCACACCACCAGGTTATCGCGCAGCCATTGCGACCAAGGTATTCCGGAAAGCCAGCCGGTTTTAAGCGCGTTATCAAGCCACATTGGCAGGAACAGAAACACCCACAAGAATGCAAGACCCGCCAACAAGCCAGGAACCGCGCGAGGTACCAGCACGCTGTAATCGAGGAAACGCGTGATGTTGTCAGGTTTGCGGTGCATGGCGATGCCGATAAACAGGTAACAGGCTACCGCCAGTGCGCCACCAATCACGCCAATGGCCATTGAGTTGACGATGGCACGGAGCAGATTCGGTTGTTCCCAGATACTGCGGAAAGTATTGAGCGAAAGCTCATCCCAAATGGAAACACCCACGCCCCAGTTGGAGATAAACGCACGAAGTACGACGCCCATCAGTGGAACGCCGATGGTCACCGTCAGCCAAAATGCCACGACCACACCTGCCATCCAGCGCCATTTACCCAAAGGTAATGCACGAGCCTGCGATGCTTTTCCTTTGACGGTGACGAAACGGTTGGCAGTGCGCATCAGGCGACGTTGCAACATCACCAGCGGGATAGTGATACAAATCAGCACCACGGCAACCGCTGCCATCAGATGATATGACGGCGTACCGAGTTTATTGGTTAACTGGTACAGATAGGTCGCCAGCACCATGTTGCCTTCCGGGTCACCCAGCACCAGCATCAGGCCGAACACTTCCAGCCCGAGAAAGAACAGCAAAACCGAAGCATAGAGAATGGACGGGCGCACCATCGGCAAGCTGACTGCCGTCATCACCTGCAATGGCGACGCCCCAGCGGTACGTGCTGCTTCTTCAACATCTGAACCCACACTGCGCAGCGCTGAAGAGATATAAAGATAGGCGTGCGGAACGTGCGTCAGGCCGGCGATAACCACGATGCTCGACATGTCGTAGATATTCCACGGCACGAAACCGATAATCGCCTGCGCCCAAAGTGAGAAGAAACCTACGGGACCTGCGGCAACGACATAACCAAAACCCAGCACCATCGGTGAGACAAAAATGGGGACCAGAATCAGAGGCTCAATCAAACGTCTGCCGGGTAAATCGGTACGTACCATCAGGAATGCCAGAATACCACCAAGCGGAATGGCGATAATCACCAATCCGAATGCCAGAATAAAACCGCTTTTTAGCGCCTTGTAAAAATCCGGGTCGGTAAAAATGAAGGCAAAAGATTCGAGGCTCCACTCCTTTGACGGCGCAAAGAAGGGTGCGGAGAGAAAACTTTGTATCACGATGAACGATAGTGGGATGTAGATAACCAGTGTCGTTATCAACACCACAATACCGCGCGGCAGGCTTTGCCACTTTCTGAGCAATGCACTCATGTTACATCCCTACAAATCTGCGAAATGAGGCAACAGTGGGGGAGGCGCATGACGCCTCCCATAAGTCTTATTTAGCGGCGGCGGTACGCCACTCTTTGATGTAATCCAGGCGTTTTTTAGGCTGCAGATACTCAAGCAGGCTTTCATCAACCGGGATAGGTTTGAGCGCATTCCCTAGCATTTTAGTCAGGCCATCAATGTCGTTTTTGCCTTCGATATCGTTGCGAATTGACGGAATGTCAGCCTGATTGGCAAGAATACTTTGCCCTTTTTCAGACAGTACGTAGTCCAGCCACAGCTTCGCGGCGTTGCCGTTTTGCGCTTGCTGACTGATGAAAGAAACGCGTGACAACACCAGGGTGTAATCCTTCGGATAAGAGATACCGAGGGAGGGATCGTTCTTGGCACGCGCTTCGGCGTAAGAACCCAGAATGTTAAAACCAATCAGGTTTTCGCCGGAAGACACACGTTCCATCATGGTGCCAGTAGAAGACTGCACCGCTAAACCGCCTTTAGCGACGTCAGCCAGGGTTTTGAAATAATTCGGATCGGCTTTGGAATCCTGCACCGAAAGCATAAAGCCAATACCCGATTTCTCGATGTCGTAAGTGGTGACTTTTTTACTGAATTTGTCAGTCTGACTGGCGATGAGTTTCGCCAGTGCGGCATGTGAATCCGGTACTTCGTTCGCCGGGATCTGACGTTTGTTGTAGACAAACACCACTGGCTCATAGGTTGTGCCATAGGCTTTGTCTTTCCACATTGTCCATTTCGGCAACTGGCCCTGCTCTGGGGATTTATATTCCTGAGCATAGTCGACTGCCAGTTTCAGCGCGGTATCCATGGAAGAACTCCAGACCACGTCACCACTCGTACCGCCTGAGGCTTGTTCGCTGATATAACGGTTATACAGTTCGGTACTGTTCATATCGTTATATTCAACTTTTATACCCGGATAAGCCGCTTCAAATCCCTGGATTAGCGGGGCAGCGGCTTTGGTGTCGGTAGTGGAGTAGATAACCACTTTCCCCTCTTTTGTCGCAGCATCGACGACTTTTTGGTAATCAGCAGGATAGCCTTGAGGTAAAGCAGATATGGCAGATGACGACATGATAACAGCGGCAGTAATCAGAGAGATGCGTAATTTATTGGACATTATTTTTAACCTTCTAGTTACATTTGAGAAACCGAAGGTCAACATAACGCAAGCAATCTTTCAGGCAATGGGGGGATTTTGTTATCTTCGTGAATTGTGATTCGGGGCTTTTATTAGGCAATTAACACCATTAAAACCACGGAAAGTGCATGAATGCAGGGGGCGAAAATGGACCATTAAGTCCCGATTTTTTTGCGGTAAAACCGTCGTGGATGGCCTATATTCCCATACTGCATCTCAACCACGACAAACCCCATTTCCACGCAGTACTCCAGGTAACGTCGACACGTCGTTTTACTGATCCCAACTTCTTCCACCACGTGTTCCACAGACCAACTCGTCTCTGGTTTCGCCGTAAAAATACGCTGCACCCGCTCAAGCGTAATGGGTTCAATCCCTTTGGTTGACGAGGTAGACGGAGTATTGATGGCGGGCAGATTAAACAGCCTGTCCAGCGCGGTCTGATCAACGACTTTCACATGATTCATTGTTTCCACTAGCTGCATAAAACGTTCGAGCGAACTGCGCAGGCGGTGAAAAGAGACCGGCTTGATGATGTAGTCAAACGCGCCACTGCGCATAGCGTGGCTACAGGTTTGCATATCGCTTGCGGCGGTGATGAAAATCACTGAGCAATCGAAGCTTTTCAGCAAAGGGCTATCCATTAAGTCCACGCCCTGACCGTCGGGTAAATAGTTGTCGAGCAGCACCAGTCGTGGTTGATGTAATTCCAACAGGGTACGCGCCTGTTCAAGTGTTGCGGCAATTCCCACCACGTTCAGCTGAAAATTTTGTTCGATAAAATCACGATGCAAACCGGCGAGGTACGGTTCATCTTCCACGATGACAATATCGAACGCGCTGCTTTTATTCATGCTGTTGTCCTGTTAAACACTGGCCGGGAACGGGATAAAAACAGAAAATATCGTACCTTGCGGTGTGTTGTCTGTGACTTCGATACTGCCGCTAGCCTGATGGACATATCCCGCGACCAGATACAGCCCGATGCCATGATCTGAACCTGCCATTTCATGAACCTTTGAGGGTTTGCTGGAGACGCCTTGCTCAAAAATATGCGGTTTTAGCGCACTATCAACGCCCGCGCCTTGATCGGCGACTTCAATCAATAACTCCTGATTTCGGTCCGAAATATATAGCTCCACGGGTGCTGAATGTTGTTGGGCATTCTGTGTGGCATCGACGGCGTTATCTAAGAGATTGCCAATAACTGACATCAGTGCTGTTTCGCTGATACTCGCGGGAATGCGACTGAGTTGACAGGCCGGATCGAACGCCAGCTCAACCCCTTTTTCCCGTGCGCTGACGAATTTGCCCAATAATAGACCGCACAAAGCCGGAGAGGTGAAGCGTGTGGAGACAAAATCCAGCACCGCTTGCGCGCCTGCGGATTGTGCTTGAATGTAGCGCAGCGCATCATCATAACGCTGCATTTGCAACAGACCCGCAAGTGTTGCGGTCCAGTTCAATTGTTCGTGGCGCATGATGCGCAGGTTGTCTGCGTAGCGTTTGACTTGGCTCAGTTGGCTACTCAGCGTGTTAATGTCGTTTTTGTCGCGAAAGCTAAACACCCAGCCCCTTTCAGCACCGGGTTTCAGTTCAATAGGCACACGGTTGACGATAACTTGCCGCTGATTTAATACGGTGATTTGGTCGTGGAAACTGTGGTTTTCGGGCATGCCGCTTTGCGTGAAAAATGTCGGCGGTGTTTGTATGACCTCCTCAAGCGGTTTCCCGATGAGATCTTTTTCAGGCTGGTGAATATCCAGTAATTCCCGCGCAGTGCGGTTAATTAAAATTAGTTGTTTTTCGGCGTTAACCGCAAATATCCCTTCATACATCGCTTCCAGTAACGCTTTTTGTTGCAGCACCAACTGCGCAATATCTTTTGGCTCCAGCCAGAACATTTGCCTTTTCACGTTGCGGGTAAACATCCATGAAAAAATAAACAACAGGATTAACAGCAACAGGCCGTATAACCCCGCTTGCCAGAGCAGCCGAGAATTAATATTAGCGATATAAGAGGTGAGGTAGCCGACTGAAACAATGCCGATCACCTGATTATTGGCATTGAGGAGGGGAGCCTTGCTGCGCAAAGAGACACCGATTCCCCCCTTACGCATAGAAATAATGGTTTTCCCCTGCAAAACCTCTGCGTTATCACCGCCAATCATCGGCAGATAAAGGAGTTTAGGTGATTCTGAGTGATATAAACGCCGCTCATGCACATCACCAATCACAATATAACTGGCATCACTTTGATTACGTAACGGTTGGATTATGCGGGCAATGCCTTGTACGTCACGGCTCGCGACTTTTTCTGCAAGCTCTGGCATCAACGCAATTTGACTGGCCTGAACGCGTGCGCGTTGCCCAAGGTCGCGATGCTGTTGGCGGTCAATAACATGAAATAATATTGTGCCCAACAGGGCCAACAACAGGCAGGAAAATCCCACCAGCGATAAAAAAAGTTTCACCTGAAAAGGTAATCTGCGTTTCATAGAGCCTGCTGCGCGAATGCTTTTTGAAGCAAAACCGATTTATTCAACAACGCCTAACATCATCATTAGCGTGAAGATATTGGGGAGACTAGCCCTCAGTCGCCCCTGGTCAGGAATTGAAATTTAAAACACTTTTGATGAAAAATCGGTTTTTACTTCACTTTCTATATAGGTATTCAGACCCCAGCCGGCACGTGCCAGCTCTTTCATTTTTTCCAGATGTTCCGGCCCTGGATGGCGGATATCGTAGAGATAGACGTGATTATTCTTAAAACGGACTTTCATCGAGTTGGCATCAATCTGGAAGCTGACGACCGGTGAATCACCGCTTTTGTTGGCGTAATTTTCCATACCACATCCTTTTAGCTAAGCCTAATGTCTGGCGAAGTTATCTATTAACCACGTCCTGCGTTCTCATACAGGGTAATGGCTCACGATTTGCGTAACAGACCTTAAAATAATTGTGCAGGAACCTGTGGATGGGCAGACACCAGAGCAGGAAACAAGGCCAAGAACCTGTGCAATTTGCATAAAAAATCCGGAAATGAAGAACATTTCCGGATTTTTACACAGCAACTGGATCGATCAAGTGATCTTTAATTGGTCGGTATTACACAACCAGCGTGCCGGTTTAATCAAAACAGGCGACTAATGCCCCCTGACAGTTAGCGTTATTGCGGGTAAGGCACCCAATCACCACCGCTAAGACGCACGTATGGTTTGCCTTGATACTGGATAACAATCGCACCCGAGTTCTCAGACACCGCAGCGGTTTGAGGCAAGTTTTTCGTCAGACTTCCCCAGTCAACTTGGTCGGCAACGAAGTTCTTACCATCCACTGAACGTGCGACCAGTTCAGAAATCGCCAGCATACTGCTTGGCTGGTTGATTTCGATAGCGTTGCCTGTATGCGGGGTTTTCATCCCGATGAATTTCACCCCAGCAGGGACCTGCGTGATAGCCGGGCTTGGAATGTCTCGTAGTCCGGATACCTGCATTTTGTCGCCCTGTAATGCAGCACCGTGTTCAGGTAAGAGGACCACCATCACTTTACGGCCTGATTTTTCGAGATTGGTTAAGAACGCATCTAGTTCATTAAACAACTTCTGCGCGCGAACCTTGTAGTCGGCAGGTTTATTGTTGCCAGGATAGCGGTTGCCGTCGTGCAGCGAAATCAGGTTAAAGAATGTTGCACTGCGTGCGTTACCTTCACGTTCCTCACCTTCAATCCAGCGGTTTAATACCGCCGTATTATCGTAGATTGGCGAGTTATCAAATGACAGTAAATCAGTCGGTAAACCTACCTGACTCATCAGCGGAGCCTGTATGCCACCGTTTTCACGCACTTCTTTAAGGAAATCACCAAATAGCCCGTTATGATTAAGCATCAGATGCTGGCTGAAGCCCAATTTTGTCAGGTTTTCAAACAGGTAGCACTGGGCGCCCGCAGTCTGATAGAGATTTTTATGCGACGGCTGTCCGCAGCTTGCTCGCAGCAGGCGAATTGCCGCAGGGCCGCTGTAGGATGTGCCGGAATGGAAGTTATTGAACACAATATCAAAGTGTTTCCACAGAGGATGTGAACGTAAACCTGCCGCATCGATATCCGACCAGGACAAGGAACAGATGTTAATGACCAGCAACTCAAACGGTTGTGCGTCCGCCGGAAGCGTGGCTGGGAACTGGGTGACGCGTTTCGCCTCACTGGTGTAGAAGCTGTTCAGCCATGCGGTCAGGTTCTGTGTGGTTGGCGGTGCGGTCTGGGCTGGAATATCGCCTGGAACAGGAGCCAGATCAGCGGTGCTTGCTTCCGTTGCGGTAGCGGTTGAGCCTGCGGTTGCAGCAGTCGGTGCCTGAGCAGCAGTAGGGAATAAAGAAATAGCTGGGCCAGAAATTGTCAGCACATTCAGCCAGATCAGCGCCGCGACGACAAACACCGTGACTCGCACCCATTGGGAGATAAACAGCCAGGCGACTAACAGGACAAACCCTGCGCCGACCATCTGCCAATTAATGAAGCGGGTTACTAAATCAATCAAGTAATCCATACTAAAGCCCGCAAGCTGCGAGCCTTGGTCCATGATGCTTTGTGGCCCTGGCAACCAGGTATCATGCCAGAACAAGCCTATCCCGATGGGCAGTGCAATCCAGTTGCGCAGACGATGCAGTTTGAGGTTCGGTAGCGGTAGCAGTAAGAACGCGACAAAAACCAGGTTCGCCAGTGGGTGGAAGTTGAGATAGCCGGCCCACAACAATCCAAATTTCAACAAATAGTAGTAGTTCCAGCCGCCGAGGCCACGCCAGTATTGCCAGGAAGAGGCGAGCGGCGATGCCGCCTTAGCTTGATTAGTCATGTCGATGGTTTGCCTTGACAGAAGAACGGCGCAGCGTACCGGCCGATTTGACGTAACGTGGTTTTAAGAAAAGAAGCCGAATGATTGCCTTCACGCGGGGCAACCAATGATGTATGTAGTATCCCAGCGGAATGAAAATCACCGCGCACAGCAACACCAATTGAATGATGTCGGTTATGTTCATCATTATTGTGCTTGCTCCAGTTTGGTCGTGATCAGAAGAGTGGTCGGTACTGGAATGCGCCGCACGACTTCTCCGTTGCGCTTAGCATTGCGAGCTTCATCTATCTCGACGGAAACGGCCAGCGGTCGAGTCCATTTTTCCAGGGGCATTGTCTGCATCTGGACAAGTTCTGCGGCTATCTGGTTATCTTCGTACCACATCATGCGATTTGAGAAAATATCTTCCACCGGCAGCGGGAAAATATGTTTAAGCGCAGTATCGAGATCATTAATTCGGCAGAACGATAAAAACAGTGTAAGGCGGCCTTCGCTGACAGTGACGATGTCCCCAATGCGGTTAGTACGGCACAGCGTGAGTGCCTGTTCAGCGCGTAGCCCAGGGGCAGGACGTAAAGCTACCATCACACCTTTGCCATCTTCTGGCAGTAAAGTGTTGTTCATCAGCGATGAGACAGCGCTACAGAACATGTCCCAGGACTGATAACCGCGTAGTTTAAGCGGTTGCATCTGTTCAATAAGTACATTGATGTCTTCGGGGACATGGCGGCTGAATTGTTGCCCCTGTACGCTTTCGATCATCGTCAGGCTACGCGAGAGTAGAGTATTCCACGGGATAATCAGCGTTGCGCCACAACCCAGAAGCAAGCGTTCATCGGTCGCCCGCAGGCTGGCGGAGTTTTCACGCACGATGAGTTTCAATGCGCTTCCGCGCTGACGGCGCAGGGCATGGATTTGGCGTGAGATACTGTCTATTTGGTTGCTTTTGGAAAGCGAGAAGATAACCGTTGCGGCTTGTCCCGTGCGGGCGGCTTCGAAAAGCGCTTCGTTACTTTCAAACAGCTGCCAGTACTCTGATAGCGGCGGAGCACCTTCCAGAATGGCGTCATGGCTTAAAATCTGCTTTTCATCACTGCGTGGCTGCGGGACGCTTTCGGTGGATTCCACGAGCTGCCAGTTGCCGTTTCGCCAGCTAATATCCAGCTGCTGCTGGGCGCTTACGCCCTTTTCGTTACACCAGAAAGAGACATCATAGCGGTGAATATCACCTTGAAAACGCAGGCTGGCGAGGCCGTTCAGCGTTTGATGCTCGCTGACTAATAATGACCGTTGTTTATCACTGTTATTCCCGGAGTTAAGGAACAAAAGGGTACATTTATAGTGTAGAGCCCATTTTTTAATGTTTGTAAGCCAGTGGCGTAATTCTTCCGCAGAAGTATTTTCCCACGCATTTTCTGAACCCAGCAATAAAAATAAATAATGTTCAGGATTAATACTGCACATCAAATCACGGCGTAAATATTGTAGACTATTTTTTGAATTTGGCATGTGGAACAAACGGATTCTTTGCGGACCGTGACCGTCCTCTAATTTAATGAGTGTCTGAGGTTCTGCCTCCATGGTAATGACAGCAACTTTTGCAAGGTCATGTTGTGATGCAATCGTTTGATTTAAAACACGTATTGCATCTTCATGCCGATCAACATTGAGCCACCACACACCTCCGGCTGGCATGTGTCGTAATTCGTCCCACAATGAATGGATGCCGATTGAAAATATAGGATCCATGGCGTCCCCTTGATGATAAATTTGTTTGTATGATACTTTACTAGCGAAACCTAGGAAATAAAGCCTATATTGAAAATAAACAACATTGATTTTAGCATTATAAATCAAATTTCATTTTCCGAACGTTTCCCCTTATCCTTCCTTGTGGATAAGATCTAAGGAACGACAACCATACTGCACGTACGGGAAAGACAACTAGAATGCATGAAAAAGAAGTTGAGAATGCTCAGGAAAATGCGCTCGTTTATGCTTTTCAGAATGATTTTCTGGTGCTAAGCAAAGCCTTTTCGCTACCCGAAATAGATTACACCGATATAGCACAGCGGGAGCAATTGGCTGCAGCGTTAAAACGCTGGCCATTACTGGCAGAGTTAACGCAACAATAGGGAGTCGGACTGATGCCGCTCATTGGGTTACAAGGATTGCGTGGTGGCGTGGGAACGACCTCTCTCACCGCAGCACTTGGGTGGTCTTTACAACAACTGGGCGAATCCGTGCTAGTCGTTGATGCCTCCCCGGATAATTTGCTACGCCTGTATTTTAATATCGATTTCGCACATCCTGGCGGCTGGGCGCGTGCGCTACTGGATAATACAGACTGGCACACAGCTGCCTGGAGTTACACCCCGCGCTTGGATGTTCTGCCTTTTGGGCAGTTGAACTCAGTGGAACGCTTGTCTTTACCTTCCCACGAAAAAACGCTTGGCCATTTCATCCACGCGTTAGAAGAACTTAAATCAAGCCAGCGCTATCAATGGATTCTGGTGGACTTCCCTCATGGTTACGATGCCCTTACACGTCAACTGTTAAGCCAGTTTGATAATGTATTGACCGTGGTTAAACCGGACACCAATTGCCAT
>NZ_DATERI010000067.1:0-11804 GCF_035271705.1 Buttiauxella sp. | reverse complement strand
GCAAATTGAACAAGAACAGATGAAACAGGATGTACCTTCATTCCGTCCGGGTGATTCCGTGGAAGTGAAAGTATGGGTCGTTGAAGGTTCTAAAAAACGTCTGCAGGCATTTGAGGGCGTGGTTATCGCTATCCGTAACCGCGGTCTGCACTCTGCATTCACTGTTCGTAAAATTTCCAACGGCGAAGGTGTTGAGCGTGTATTCCAGACTCACTCCCCAGTAATCGACAGCATTACTGTTAAACGTCGTGGTGCCGTTCGTAAAGCTAAACTGTACTACCTGCGTGAGCGTACTGGTAAATCTGCTCGTATCAAAGAGCGTCTTACCAAGTAAGATTTCGCTAACGCGACATCCATATCAAGGGCTGCCATCTGGCAGCCCTTTTTTATTTAACGCATGAGCGATTGCTGCAATCCTTCTCGGCTGGCCTTTTCCCATACCGCGCGACGATCCGTAACATCAGGTAAGGTTTCACAACTGGCAGGAAATGATTTCCCATTTTGCCCCTGAACGGTTAAGAAATTGGGATCACAAATCCGCTGCTGGCCATCTGCATATCCTTTTAACCATTCTTCTCGATCGACATTTTCATCGTTATGCAAATGCGCAATGACGGGATTACTTCTTATGGGTTGTCCAGACATCGCATCATCCCAGCCAGCCTGATACCAGTCGGTGGGGGCCGGAGTTGGGGCATGGGTGTATGGGTCAACATAACAAGCAGACAGCAATAAGATTGGAATCAAGGCTAAACAGCGCATAGTGAGGATATCCATTTCAAACTGTATTAACTGAGCATAGAGCGCTTATGGCTTTGCATTACGCTATTTTCACAGACTGCATGCTTGAGCAGATAAATAGCGTGCTTATGCAGTCGTGTATAATTTAGTTTACAATAAGTGATGTTAAGTGTGCTTTAAGCGGCAATTATTTGATTGGTGTAATGTATTGTTTACGTATTTTGGATTGCAATCTTTACTAAAGCTGGTAAGGTAGTGCCATCCTCACTGAGGAAACGACTATCGCAAACGAGCTAACAGGAAAGCCATCATGCAAAAAGACGCGCTGAACAACGTTCATATTTCTGACGAACAGGTATTAATCACTCCGGATCAACTGAAAGCGGAATTCCCGCTTACTGCCTCTCAAGAAGCGCAGATCGAACACTCCCGTCAGACGATTTCCGACATTATCGCAGGGCGCGATCCTCGTCTGTTGGTAGTCTGTGGACCTTGCTCGATCCACGACCCTGATACCGCGATTGAATATGCTCGTCGTTTTAAAACGTTGTCTGAACAAGTTAGCGATAGTCTGTACCTCGTGATGCGCGTCTATTTTGAAAAGCCACGGACTACCGTTGGCTGGAAAGGGCTTATCAACGATCCACACATGGATGGCTCGTTTGATGTTGAAACGGGTTTGAAAATTGCTCGTCACTTACTCGTAGAATTGGTCAGCATGGGTCTGCCGCTGGCGACGGAAGCACTTGATCCTAACAGCCCGCAATACTTGGGTGACCTGTTCAGTTGGTCCGCAATCGGTGCACGTACCACCGAATCTCAGACTCACCGTGAAATGGCTTCTGGCCTTTCAATGCCGGTTGGTTTTAAAAATGGGACTGACGGTAGCCTGGGAACGGCGATTAATGCGATGCGTGCCGCATCTATGCCGCACCGTTTCGTGGGTATCAACCAGGCAGGTCAGGTTTGCTTGTTGCAGACTCAGGGGAACCCTGATGGCCATGTGATTTTACGTGGTGGCAAAGCGCCAAACTACAGCCCGGCAGATGTCGCGCAGTGTGAAAAAGAGATGGAGCAGGCGGGACTCCGCCCAGCCTTGATGATAGATTGCAGCCATGGCAACTCAAACAAAGACTACCGCCGCCAGCCGGGCGTGGCTGAATCAGCTGTCGCTCAGATTAAAGATGGTAACCGTTCGATTATTGGCTTGATGATTGAAAGTAATATCCACGAAGGTAATCAATCATCAGAGCAACCACGCAGTGAAATGAAGTACGGTGTTTCTGTAACGGATGCTTGCATCGACTGGGAAACCACAGAGACTTTACTGCGCGAGATTCATCAGGATCTGAACGGTACGCTTGCGGCGCGTCAGGCATAAGAGGTTTTACTATGGTGGCTGAATTGACCGCGCTGCGCGATCAAATTGATGAAGTGGATAAGGCGTTGCTGGGGCTACTGGCACGCCGCCTGGAATTGGTAGCAGAAGTTGGCGAAGTCAAAAGCCAGTATGGTTTACCGATTTATGTCCCGGAACGTGAAGCTGCCATGCTGGCTTCACGTCGTAAAGAAGCAGAAGCTCTGGGTGTCCCTCCTGATCTGATTGAAGATGTGTTGCGTCGGGTTATGCGCGAGTCTTACTCAAGCGAGAATGACAAAGGGTTTAAAACTCTGTTCCCTGCGCTACGTCCGGTGGTTATTGTCGGCGGCGGTGGGCAGATGGGGCGCTTGTTTGAAAAGATGCTCACCCTTTCTGGCTATCAGGTTCGCATTCTTGAAAAAGAAGACTGGGGCCATGCTCAAGAATTGATGGCCGATGCGGGCATGGTGATTGTGAGTGTGCCCATTCATATTACCGAGCAAGTTATCTCTCAACTTCCACGATTACCTGAAGACTGTATTCTGGTTGATCTGGCGTCAGTGAAAAATGGTCCGCTGCAAGCCATGCTGGCCGCGCATCAGGGCCCTGTACTCGGGTTACACCCGATGTTTGGGCCAGATAGCGGAAGCCTTGCGAAGCAGGTCGTGGTGTATTGCGACGGTCGCCAACCAGAAGCTTACCAGTGGTTCCTGGAACAAATTCAGGTTTGGGGCGCGCGTTTACACCGTTCCACGGCAGTTGAACACGATCAAAACATGGCATTTATTCAGGCGCTGCGCCACTTTGCAACTTTTGCATATGGTTTGCACTTGGCTGAAGAAAATGTACAGCTTGAACAGTTACTTGCACTCTCATCACCTATTTATCGCCTGGAACTGGCGATGGTAGGTCGCTTGTTCGCGCAAGACCCACAGCTTTACGCCGATATTATTATGTCCTCGGAAAGCAATCTGGATCTTATCAAGCGTTACTACAAACGATTCGGTGAGGCAATTGGCTTGCTTGAGCACGGTGATAAGCAAGCTTTCATCGACAGTTTCCGTAAAGTCGAACATTGGTTTGGCGATTACGCGCAGCGCTTCCAGAACGAAAGTCGAACTTTGTTACGTCAGGCAAATGATAGCCGACCGTAATTTCAGGAAAGGTTTTATAATCAAAAGCCATCAGGGAAACTTGGTGGTTTTTTTTATTGGCTAAAAGGATAGAAAAATGGCGCTGCCGCAAGTTCTGTTCGATTACACCGGTCACCTACCTGAATGCCCTACGTGGAGTGCAGACGAAAATTGCCTCTACTGGACGGATATTCTTGAAAATGAAATTCATCGTTACAACACCACGAGTAAAAAACACGATGTCATTAAGTTTTCCGAAGAAGTCGGCTGTTTTGCTTTGTGTGAAAACGAGGGCTTTATTGTCGCGTTGCGAAGCGGGATTTATCTCACTAACCGTACTGGCCTTATTACTCGCAAAGTCTGTGACAACCCTAATAACCCGGCTCTGGCTCGATTCAATGATGGTGGCACTGACAGAGAGGGACGTTTTTATGCCGGAACATTTTGGGGGCCAGGGGATTACAATGGCGCGTTGTTATGTCGCGTAGATAACGATCTGACTGCACATGTGATTCAGCATGATATTCATGGTGCCAATGGTTTGGCTTTTAGTGAAGATAAAAAATGGATGTATACATCTGATACCCCCAATCGTGTGATTTATAGAACCCCGCTGGAAGAAAATGCTGAACCGGGGAGGCGTGAAGTATTTAAGCGCTTTGAACCGGGGCAGGGGATGCCTGATGGCGGGGCGATTGACGCAGAAGGTTGCTACTGGACGGCGTTGTTTGATGGCTACCGTATCGCACGACTATCGCCTAATGGCGATGTATTGGAGGAGCATCAGATGCCGGTGCGCTGCCCAACGATGGTGTGTTTTGGTGGCGATGATATGAAAACTTTGTTCATTACGACGACGCGTGAAAATATGGATGCTGCCGAAGTTGCTGAACGGCCGCTTTCTGGCGCAATTTTTACCCTTAAAGTCGCGGTTGCAGGAATGCCGAAACTGAAATTTAAAGTGATGTAGTAAGCCAGCGTAATGCTGGCTTACACCCCGTATTATGCTGGGTCGACAGGCACAACGTTCTCACTTGGGTAGCAGCCAAGTACTTTCATCGAACGGGTCGTTTCACCCAGTTCGCGGAGTGCTTTGCGCATTGCGTCATCATTCAAGTTTGCCTGAACATCCAGATAAAACATCTCTTCCCACGGGTTGCCGTTAATCGGGCGAGATTCCAGTTTTGTCATGATCAGATTGTGATTTCGCAACACCAAAAGGGCTTCTACTAATGCACCAGCTTGCTGACCTGTCGCCATCAGTAATGTCGTTTTGGCTGGTACCTGGTCGGTCACTTCAATTGATTTGCGAGCCAGCACGATGAAACGGGTAATGTTCTGCGTCTGGTTAGCCAGATTACGTTCAAGTACTTGCAAATCATACAATGCCCCACCGGCTTCACTGCCTAGTGCTGCGACATGTGGCGAGTTTGCCTGAGCCACTTTTTCCATCGCCGCAGAGGTACTTTCGCAGTATTCGATTTTCCAGTTTGGGTAACGGTTGATGAATTGGCTGCATTGCTGGAAAGGTTGTGGATGGCTGTACACCGTTTCGATAGCGTCTAAATCTGTAGTGCCTTTGACGAGCACGCAGTGATCGATTGGCACGGTCATTTCGGCAACGATAGACAAGCTAGTATGCTGTAACAAATCGTAGACATCGTTTATCGCACCGGAACTGGTGTTTTCGAGTGGCACGACAGCGTAGTCAGCCTGACCCGTTTCCACCTGATTAAAGATGTCCTGGAATTTGGCACAGCCACTTTCTATGAATTGCTCAAAGTGGCGAGCGGCATACTGACGTGCGGCCAGGTGCGAGTAAGAACCTTTCGGACCCAGGAAGGCAATCCGTGCTGATTGTGGATTAGTTTTATTAAGATGCTGCTGTAATAACGCTTGCTGCGTCAGAACTGAATCTTCAATGATGAGTTGGAACAGGCGCGTAATATAATGGGCGTCCAGATTATGCGCTTTACCCAGGGTAATCAGGCGCTCCAGCAAGTCACGCTCGCGGTCGATATCACGTACCGGGCGGTGAGTCGCGAGCTTGGCCTTTCCGACTTCTACAGCCAATAAGCGACGCTCTGCCAGCAATGCCAGCAATTTTACATCCAGGGTGCTGATTTTATCGCGCAGTGCCAGCAACGGGTTTGTCTCACTCATAACGCTACCTTTTCGAAGTCCATAAAAAAGGCCTCCCGCTTGGGGAGGCCTGTTTGTTCGTCTTCGCATTCTTTATCACACGACGAATTGCCTCCCATTCAGGGGAAGGTAAAAAAGAATGCGAAGAAAAACGGGATTAATTTCATGGTTGGTTCCTGATAAGTCAGACAAGTAAGGTACTCGCTCTGTTTTCGCTCTGTCAATAAAAAACGCGCCCGTAGGCGCGTTGAGTGTGATAAAGCGAGTTTGTTACTCTTCTTCAACTTCTTCTGCGATAGCAACGTCTTTCACTGAACCTGCTGTGCGACGTGCTTCACCCTTGTGTTGCACTTTATTCAACTGCCGCTCCAGTTTGTTGATCAAATCGTTGATAGCCGTATACATATCATCGTGTTTGGCGCTCGCTACGAGCTGGCCGTTTGGCGTATTAATGGTGGCATCAGCCACGAAACCTTTCGGTTCTTTGGACAAAACAATGTGTGGGTTAATTAGGTGAGTTTGCCACTTGTCCAGTTTAGTTAGACGGTCTGCGACGTGTTGACGAATCGCTGGGGTGATTTCCATTTGTTTGCTGGTAATGTTCATTGTCATAAAGTTACCTCTGTCTTTCCCGTCTTGGTAACTCCAGCATACATTTCTTAATGTCAAAAAGCGTGATGCAAGTCACACTATTTTGTCACTTTTTGTCAACGAACCCTTTTTGTGAGGCAGGACAGGATCTCTGTTTTTAAAGCTTGTGCAACTTAAAAATAGCGTCCATATTTGATTGGATGACCTGACGCTAAACCGTTTCAGTTTGGCGTTTCAGGCAATAAAAAATGGCAGCCAAGGGCTGCCATTTTGTTTTTAAAATCGATCGATCAAGTATTGCTGCTGTTGGCCGCGATAATTTTTGCAACTTTTTCGGCTTGAGCCGGCATTTGCAGTTTACGGTACGCATTTTCCATCAGTTTCAAACCATCACGCGTGGCCTGAGTATCAGGGAAATCACGCAGCATTCCTTCGACACGGTTAACTACTGCAACCCATGCGCCGCGATTAGTGTAGTATTGCGCCACGGAAAGCTCATATTTTGCTAAACGATTTTTCAGGAACACCAAACGCTTTGTGGCATCGGTGACGTACTGGCTTTTCGGATAACCTCGAACCAGCTTAGAGAAATCGTTGAAAGCATCGCGTGCATGTGCAGGATCTCGGTCTGAACGATCTACGCCAAAGAAACCTTGTAATGCGCTATCATCCAGTGCCATGTCCGTCAGACCGCGCATGTAAAGTACGTAGTCGATGTTTGGATGGGTAGGATTTAGACGCATAAAGCGGTCAATAGCTGCCTGCGCTAGTGGCAAATCAGCATTCTTGTAGTAAGCGTAAATAAGATCTAACTGCACTTGCTGCGAGTAAGGCCCGAACGGATAACGGTTATCCAGCGCTTCCAGTTGCGTTATCGCCGCTTTAAAGTTACCGTCCTGCAACTTTTGTTGGGCAGTCGCATAAATCTCGGAAGGTGGACTATCAGGAACCTCATCCTTTGAACTGGAGCAACCAGCCAAAGCCAGGCTCAACGTGGCTGCTGCCACCAGATATTTCATACGCGTCATGACGTTTTGACTTTCCTCAGAATGTTATCCGGGAGGCTCTCAGTACCAGCTCCCGATAAAGACCAGCTACAATAGCACACTATATTAAACGGCATTGCCGTAAAACCCAACGTTAACGAAGAAGCTGTCTATGGCACAACTAGTACAACTCAACGCAACAGTATCCGAATCTCAACTCGGTCAACGCTTAGATCAAGCTTTGGCCGAATTGTTCCCGGATTATTCACGCTCGCGTATAAAAGAATGGATTTTAGACCAGCGCGTGCTGGTTAATGGCAAAATCAGCGACAAACCGAAAGAAAAAGTGTTGGGTGGCGAAATCGTCACTATCAATGCTGAAATCGAAGAGGATGTTCGCTGGGAACCACAAGACATCCCGCTCAATATCGTTTACGAAGATGACGATATTCTGGTGATTAACAAACCGCGTGATTTCGTTGTGCATCCTGGTGCGGGTAACCCTGATGGGACCGTACTGAATGCGCTGCTGCATTACTATCCGCCGATTGCCGATGTGCCACGTGCTGGCATCGTGCATCGTCTGGATAAAGACACCACCGGCTTGATGGTTGTGGCGAAAACCGTTCCTGCGCAAACTCACCTTGTTGAGGCTTTGCAATTACGTGAAATCACACGTGAATATGAAGCGGTTGCCATCGGTCATATGACTGCTGGTGGTATTGTAGAAGAGCCAATTAGCCGTCATCCGACCAAGCGTACCCATATGTCGGTTCATCCGATGGGTAAACCTGCGGTCACGCATTATCGAGTCATGGAGCATTTCCGTGTGCACACGCGTCTGCGTCTGCGTCTGGAAACCGGCCGTACGCACCAGATTCGCGTTCACATGGCGCATATCACTCATCCTTTGGTTGGCGATCAGTTATACGGTGGCCGCCCGCGTCCACCAAAAGGTGCGTCAGAAGAGTTTGTAAATGTGCTGCGTAAATTTGACCGTCAGGCTCTGCATGCAACGATGCTTCGCCTTCATCATCCAATCAGCGGTATGTTGATGGAATGGCATGCGCCAATCCCTCAGGATATGGTTGAGTTGATTGAAGCACTGCGTGTTGATACAGAAATCCATAAGGATCAACTGGACTGGCTATGAGCAAATTGATCGTCCCGCATTGGCCGCTCCCCAAAGGAGTTGCTGCTTGCAGTTCGACACGTATTGGCGGCGTGAGTCAGTCGCCTTACGACTCGCTGAATCTGGGGGCTCACTGTGGTGATAACCTGGATGATGTCGAAGAAAACCGCCGCCTGTTCTATGCTGCTGCCGAGTTGCCTTCAAAACCGGTTTGGTTAGAGCAAGTGCATGGTACAGACGTGCTAAAGCTTACCGGTGAGCCTTATCTGTCTAAACGGGCAGATGCCTCTTATAGCGCAACGCCGGGTACTGTTTGCGCGGTAATGACAGCTGATTGTCTGCCAGTGCTATTCTGTAATCAGGCGGGAACCGAAGTTGCGGCTGCTCATGCTGGATGGCGTGGTTTGTGCGAAGGCGTGATTGAAGAAACCGTTGCATGTTTTAAAGACGCGCCAGAAAACATTTTGGCGTGGCTTGGCCCAGCTATTGGCCCTGAAGCATTTGAAGTTGGCCCTGAAGTGCGTGAAGCGTTTATGGCTAAAGACATTCAGGCTGATAGCGCTTTTCGCCCCGTAGGGGAAAAATACATTGCTGACATCTACACCTTGGCTCGTCAACGTTTGTCTGCTTTAGGTATTAGCCATGTCTATGGTGGTGACCGTTGCACCTACAGTGAAGCGGATGATTTTTTCTCCTATCGACGCGACAGAACCACAGGTCGTATGGCAAGTTTCATTTGGCTGATATAACCTATTGAATCAAGACGATCCAGTGCGGGTAACTAAAGCTTCAAATATTTCAGGTCATTAACCTTGAATAATTGAGGGATGACCTCATTTAATCTCCAGTAGCAAATTTGACCTGTATATGGGAGGAGTTATGCGTCTGGATCGTCTTACTAATAAATTCCAGCTTGCTCTCGCCGATGCCCAATCCTTAGCTCTCGGGCACGACAACCAATTTATCGAACCCCTTCACGTGATGAGCGCACTGCTCAATCAGGAAGGCGGATCCGTACGTCCTTTGTTGACCTCAGCTGGCGTAAATGCTGGTAAGTTGCGTACCGATATTGAGCAAGCTTTAAGCCGTTTACCACAAGTTGAAGGCACTGGCGGTGACGTCCAGCCTTCGCAGGATTTAGTCCGTGCATTAAACCTGTGCGACAAACTGGCACAAAAACGAAATGACAACTTCATATCGTCAGAATTATTTGTTCTGGCAGTACTCGAATCGCGCGGAACATTAACGGATGTACTGAAATCAGCGGGTGCAACCACGGCAAATGTGACCGCAGCAATTGAGCAAATGCGTGGAGGCGAAAGCGTGAATGACCAGGGTGCCGAAGACCAACGTCAGGCATTGAAAAAATATACTGTTGATCTGACCGAGCGTGCGGAACAGGGCAAGCTCGATCCCGTTATCGGCCGTGATGAAGAAATTCGTCGCACTATCCAGGTTTTGCAGCGCCGTACTAAAAATAACCCGGTACTCATCGGTGAGCCTGGCGTAGGTAAAACTGCCATTGTTGAAGGCTTGGCTCAGCGCATTATTAATGGCGAAGTTCCAGAAGGTTTGAAAGGTCGCCGGGTGTTATCGCTGGATATGGGGTCACTTGTCGCGGGTGCGAAGTACCGTGGTGAATTTGAAGAGCGTCTTAAAGGTGTGCTGAATGACCTTTCAAAACAGGAAGGTAATGTCATTCTGTTTATAGATGAATTGCACACCATGGTTGGCGCGGGTAAAGCAGATGGTGCGATGGACGCAGGCAACATGCTCAAGCCTGCTTTGGCTCGAGGTGAATTGCACTGCGTAGGTGCGACCACATTGGATGAATATCGGCAATATATTGAGAAGGATGCAGCACTTGAGCGTCGCTTCCAAAAAGTGTTTGTCGCCGAGCCTTCTGTTGAAGACACCATCGCTATTTTGCGTGGGCTGAAAGAGCGGTACGAATTGCATCACCATGTGCAAATCACCGACCCGGCCATTGTTGCGGCTGCAACTCTGTCGCATCGTTATATCTCAGACCGCCAATTGCCAGATAAAGCCATCGACTTGATTGACGAAGCGGCTTCCAGCATTCGTATGCAGATTGACTCGAAGCCAGAAGAGCTTGACCGTCTGGATCGTCGAATCATTCAGCTCAAACTGGAACAGCAGGCGCTGAAGAAAGAATCTGACGAAGCTAGCCAAAAACGCCTGAGCATGCTTGAAGAAGAATTAGGACACAAAGAGCGGGAATATTCGGTACTGGAAGAAGAGTGGAAAGCTGAGAAAGCTTCACTTTCTGGTACACAGACTATCAAGGCTGAGTTGGAACAGGCAAAAATTGCGATTGAACAGGCTCGCCGTGTCGGGGATCTGGCGCGTATGTCTGAGCTGCAATACGGGAAGATACCTGAGCTCGAGAAACAGCTTGCTGCTGCAACTCAAAGTGAAGGGAAAACCATGCGTCTGCTGCGTAACAAAGTCACTGATGCAGAAATTGCGGAAGTGTTGGCGCGCTGGACTGGGATCCCAGTGGCTCGCATGCTCGAAGGAGAGCGTGAGAAACTGTTACGTATGGAACAACAACTTCATACCCGCGTTATTGGGCAGAATGAAGCAGTAGAAGCCGTATCGAACGCCATCCGTCGTAGCCGTGCAGGTTTGTCCGACCCGAATCGTCCAATTGGTTCGTTCTTGTTCCTTGGACCAACGGGCGTGGGTAAAACCGAGCTGTGTAAAGCGCTGGCAAACTTTATGTTTGATAGCGATGACGCGATGGTGCGCATCGATATGTCTGAGTTTATGGAAAAACACTCAGTCTCACGTTTGGTTGGTGCGCCCCCAGGATATGTCGGTTACGAAGAAGGTGGGTATCTGACAGAAGCCGTTCGCCGTCGTCCTTATTCTGTCATTCTATTGGATGAAGTTGAGAAGGCGCACCCGGATGTGTTCAACATCTTATTGCAAGTGTTGGATGATGGGCGTCTGACTGATGGGCAGGGGAGAACAGTCGACTTCCGTAATACGGTGGTGATCATGACATCTAACCTCGGTTCTGATTTGATTCAGGAACGTTTCGGTGAGTTGGATTATGGTCATATGAAGGACATTGTACTCGGCGTTGTTAGCCAGAACTTCCGTCCTGAGTTCGTTAACCGTATAGATGAAGTTGTGGTGTTCCATCCTTTGGGTGAAAAACACATTGCTTCTATTGCGCAGATTCAGTTGCAGCGTTTGTATAAACGTCTTGAAGACCGTGGCTATGAAGTCACTATCACAGAAGAGGCGTTGAAGTTGCTTAGTGCGAATGGTTTTGACCCAGTATATGGTGCAAGGCCTTTGAAACGCGCAATCCAGCAGCAAATTGAGAACCCATTAGCTCAGCAAATCCTTTCTGGAGAGCTGATTCCTGGGAGAGTTGTGCATCTGGAAGTAAAAGATAATCATATTGTGGCAGTGCAGTAAGTCACATAAAACATAAAAACGAGCCCTGAGGGGCTCGTTTTTGTTTAAAAACCAGGCGATATTATACTTTCTGATGGCATATTGTTTGTAAATTGAGCGAACGATAAGTTTTTTGCATTTTGGTACTTGTCAGCTTCCAGAAAATCCCTATACTGCGCCTCCACTGACACGGCACAACGGCTTACAAACCGGCTTGTCAGCCAGATGAAAAGCGAAAATAAACGCTTGACTCTGAAAGAGGAAAACGTAATATACGTCTCCTCGAG
>NZ_DATERI010000066.1:0-4975 GCF_035271705.1 Buttiauxella sp. | reverse complement strand
GCCACCTGTTCCCTCTTTTTGATTAATTACAAATTCACTTTTTTCACCTGTCGCCAAAGCATCCGGTTCGATATTCATGGTGCGCAGAACGCCGCCCATGATGGCACCGAACACAGGTGCAGAGACGGCACCACCGTAATACTTACCTGCTTGTGGATCGTTAATTACCACTACCAATGCGAATCGCGGATTACTGGCTGGTGCTACGCCTGCGGTGTAAGCAATGTATTTGTTAACATAACGTCCATCGGGACCGACTTTTTTCGCGGTACCGGTTTTAATTGCGATGCGGTAGCCCTTGATAGCCGCTTTCACGCCACCACCACCAGGCAATGCCACACTTTCCATCATATGAACGACGGTACGAACCAGCGGCTCAGGGAAAATACGCTCCCCAGGAACCGGAGGATCAACCTTCGTAATAGACAGCGGGCGATACACGCCGTAGCTGCCAATTGTTGCGTAGACACGCGCTAACTGTAACGGAGTTACCATTAGCCCGTAGCCGAAAGAGAAGGTGGCCCTCTCTATGTCAGACCACCGTTGTTTTTGCGGATATAAGCCACTGCGTTCTCCGACCAGCCCCAAGTTGGTCGCTTTTCCCAATCCAAAACGTGAGTAAGTATCTACCAACGCTGAGGAGGGCATCGCTAACGCCAGTTTAGAAACCCCGACGTTACTCGACTTCTGTAGTACCCCGGTAAGGGTCAATTCGCTGTATCGCGCCACATCTTTGATCTCATGACCATTGATGCGGTACGGCACGGTATTCAGGACGGTATTTTCACGCACTACGCCGCGTTGCAGCGCTGTCATGACCACCATCGGTTTAACAGTCGAACCCGGCTCGAAAACGTCCGTGATGGTACGGTTACGCATCACATCTTTTGGCGTGCCGCTAAGATTATTTGGGTTGTAGGATGGGCTGTTGGCCATCGCCAATACTTCACCAGTACTCACATCTACCAGTACCGCACTGCCCGATTCGGCTTTGTTGAAAGCCACGGCGTTGTTTAGCTCGCGATAAACCAGTGCCTGCAGGCGTTCATCAATGCTCAAAGCCAGGTTATGGGCGGCCTGGCTGTCGGTTGAGGAGATATCTTCGATGACTCGACCAAAACGGTCTTTACGCACAATGCGCTCACCGGGTTGGCCGGTCAGCCATTTGTCGAAGCTTTTTTCGACCCCCTCGATCCCTTGGCTATCGACGTTGGTGAAGCCAATGAGATGAGCAGTAACTTCACCAGATGGATAGTAACGACGAGATTCCTCGCGTAGATGAATCCCAGGAAGTTTGAGTTTTTTGATGTAGTCGCCAATATCTGGATTCACCTGTCGAGCCAGATAGATAAAGCGACCTTTCGGATTGCTGTTAACTCGGGAGGCGAGCTGATCAAGAGGGATTTTTAAAGCATCAGCCAACGCTTTCCAGCGGTTATCCAGCGTAATACCACCCGCATCATGCAATTCTTTCGGGTCAGCCCAAATCGCTTTAACTGGCACACTGACTGCCAACGGGCGCCCTGCACGGTCACTAATCATGCCTCGAGAGGTAGAGACTTCCTGAACACGCAGGGAACGCATATCCCCCTGACGTACCAACATGTCCGGCGCGATGATTTGCAGCCAGGCAACGCGCCCCAACAGGAAAACCAGCGCCAGCAAAATGCAACCGCAAAGCAACGCAAAACGCCAACTTACAAAGTTGGCCTGTTCTTCCTGGCGTTTCGGTTTAAGCGTTTTTGCCGCAGCTCTCATCTCTGTCACGCGATTCCTTATTGCTGAACTACGATGTTTTCCTGCGATGGGTCAACATGCTGCAATTGCAGCTTTTCCGTCGCGACCCTCTCCACTCGGCTATGATCGCCCAGTGCATTTTCTTCCAAAATCAAGTTACGCCATTCGATATCTAACGCATCACGTTCCACGACCATTTGCTCACGCTGTGCAGTCAGTAGACGGGTGTGGTGCGCTGTGGTGACAACGAAAATGGCGGTAATAATAATGGCGGTAAACAAAATCAGTGGCAGTTTCCCATGACGCAACAAATCACCACCAATCACCGCTGGTAGTGCATGTCGCTCGCCACTGCTCAATTGACCAGTCACTTTATTTAGGGTTTCTGCCACTTTGTTGATCATGCGTTCGTCCTTTCAGCGATACGCAGTACCGAACTACGCGCGCGTGGGTTTTCCGCCACTTCTTCATCACCTGGCATCATTTTGCCAATAGATTTTAAATATCTGCCGCCGAGTTTATTCAGTTGCGCTTCCGTCATCGGCAGCCCTGCCGGCACCTGTGGCCCACGGGTGTTTTCACGCATAAAGCGCTTAACAATACGGTCTTCCAACGAGTGGAAACTGATAATCGACAGGCGACCACCGGATGACAGAGTTGGAATTGAACCTTTCAGTGCCTTTTCAATTTCTTCAAGTTCACTGTTTATCCAGATACGGATAGCCTGGAACGTACGCGTTGCCGGATGTTTGAACTTGTCTTTTACTGGCATTGCCGCAGCCACAACCGTTGCCAGCTCTTTAGTCCGAGTCATTGGCTGTTCACGGTTACGTTCGATAATGGCGCGCGCAATACGTTTGCCGAACTTTTCTTCGCCAAAAGTTTTGATAACCCAGGCGATGTCCGCTTCATCGGCACTCAGCAACCATTCTGCAGCAGATTGCCCACGAGTCGGGTCCATGCGCATGTCTAGTGGACCATCACGCATAAATGAGAAACCGCGTTCGGCATCATCAAGCTGAGGTGAAGAGACACCAAGATCCAACAGAATGCCGTCAATCTTGCCAAGTAAATCGCGTTCACTTGCGTATTCAGCTAATTCGGAGAAAGGCCCATGAATGATAGAGAAGCGAGGATCATCAATTGCTTGTGCTGCGGCAATGGCTTGTGGATCACGGTCGATAGCCAGCAGACGTCCTTCTGGTCCCAGTTGGGAAAGAATCAATCGAGAATGTCCGCCACGGCCAAATGTGCCATCAATGTAGATGCCATCCTGACGAATATTGAGACCATTCACGGCCTCATCAAGCAGCACCGAAGTATGTTTAAAATTTTCCATCATTATTTAAAGTGACAAATCCTGCAGCCTATCCGACAAAATAGTTGTCGTGGCCTGCTCAGCGTCGATGTCTTCCTTGACTTGTTGATGCCAGGTCGTTTCATCCCACAGTTCAAACTTATTGAACTGTCCAACCAGCATCACTTCTTTGGTCAGCCCGGCGTGTTGGCGTAAAACAGGTGCCAACAACAAACGCCCGGCGCTATCCATCTGACATTCACTGGCATGACCCAGTAACAGTCGCTGAACGCGACGTTCTGCAGGGTTCATGCTCGACAGACGAGCTAGCTTTTGTTCAATAATTTCCCACTCGGGAAGGGTATAAAGCAGCAGGCATGGGTGATGGATGTCGATGGTACAAACCATCAGACCTTCAGAGGTTTCGACAAGCGTATCCCGGTAACGGGTAGGTACGGCGAGCCGCCCTTTACTGTCGAGATTGACTAATGTTGCCCCACGGAACATGCCAGCCTCACCCTTAAATTCCCCTTTCCACCACTTTACCCCACAAAATCCCACCTGAAGGAGTTTACGGAGCGGAGGAAAACCTTGTCAAGCAAGCGACAACGCAGATGGAAATAATTTTCATCTCGTAAGCGATTGATAAATGACTGGCGTGAAAAGGCCCTACATTCACGATGCAAAATTAACGTTATGAATATTTGAAAGAAAAATGGTCAATAAGCATAAATATCGTTAAATCGACTGAAAACCTGACAGGTAAAATATGAAGTGTTCAGTTTGCGACGCGGTCAGCATTTTAAGGTATTTCTCGACAGGATAACAGCGCCAGATGCAGGCGAAACGCGGGCTGAAGGGAAGTTTGATACTTATCAGATAGCTATTGTTTAATTATCGGGCATTTTTACACATTGCTATGTAACAAAATAATTCTACTGCCGTCTTATATCGATTCTAAAATAATGTTTCATTCTCTACGAATGAAAAATAATTACTTCAGCAATCAAGGGAAATAACACGAGAATATTCTTAATTGAGAATGGCAGCCGGAACTGCCATCTGTTGTTAATGGCGACTTAAACTTCCGCGGCGGTATAAATTACGGCGAATACGAGTCAGGCCCGGCTTCGGTTTACGTGGCTCATCAAGGCTGGCAAGAACAAGCTCCAGCACACGCTCCGCAACGTCGCGGTGGCGCTGCGCTACAGCCAGAACTGGGCATTGTAAGAAATCGAGCAGTTCATGATCCCCGAAGGTGGCAATAGCCAACTCCGTCGGTAGTTTCCCTTCACGTCGTAAAGTGACATCCATAACACCTTGTAATAATGCAAACGAAGTGGTGTACAGAGCCTGTGGCATTGGATGGGTTTCCAGCCATTTATCAAACAACTGTGCTGCGGCTTCACGCTCGTAACTGTTGGCATAGAGGAAATTCACTTCACGCGGGTCGTCTTTCCATGCACTGCGGAAACCTTGCTCTCGTAAATAGCTGACGGAAAGCTCCGGTAATGCGCCGAGGTAAAGTACGGTTTCGGCAGGGAAAGTGCGAAGCTCGTTGGCCAGCATTTCCGCATCTTCCTGGTCCGCGCCAACTACGCTGATGAAGTTTTCACGGTCTAATGCCCTGTCGAGCGCGATTATCGGAAATGAATGGTTCGCCCAACGCTGGTAGAAAGGATGCTCAGGCGGTAATGATGTGGAAACAATGATGGCGTCCACCTGGCGTTGCAAGAGGTGTTCAATGCAGCGCATTTCATTATCTGGTTGATCTTCAGAGCAGGCGATTAGCAGCTGGTATCCACGCTGGCGAGCCTGGCGCTCGAGATAGTTAGCGATACGGGTATAACTCGTGTTCTCAAGGTCTGGGATAACTAATCCGATAGAACGCGTACGCCCGGCACGTAATCCCGCGGCCACCGCATTTGGGTGGTAGTTATG
>NZ_DATERI010000065.1:0-34923 GCF_035271705.1 Buttiauxella sp. | reverse complement strand
AGCCAGGAGCCAGCACTCAGTTTGATCTGACCTATACCTTACTGCACAGCAAAGAGCAGGTTGCCGATATTGAGAAGAAGATTGCGAGTATTCAAGGTGATACCAAAATCGATGAAAACGCAGCGCCGATAGCGAAGGAGTAAATCAGCAGATTAAAATAGGCGCATAATGCCCTGGAGGGTGGGTTGGCGAAGCCACACAATAAACCTGAAGTTTTATCATACTGAATATTCAAAAAGCCTGGCGTCTGAGGATACCGGGCTTTTTAGTTTCACAGCTTATGAGAAGATGACTGACGGTCTACTCTATCAGGAATAATCAGATCCCCACGCAGCACGTTTGAACCCAGCGTACTTTTGGTTTTCTCAGTTAAACCCGCAACAATTTTTGCCGCCATCGCATCCATTGAATATTCAATTGCCGGAATGGGAGGGATCCCCGGAAGATGCAGCGATCCGGCGAGGCTAAACACCATAATGTCTTTCGGCACGGATTTATTAAACGCCTGCAATTGCGCAATGATGCGCTGCGCTTCTTGCTCATCGGCCACAAGTAACGCGTTGAAATTCAGCGTAGTACTGTTATTGAGTAACACTTGCAGCGCAACGGATGAAGACGTTGAGTCCATAAAAACCAGGTTGCGGTTAAACGGCAGGAAATTGTTTTCCAGTGCGCGTTTGTAACCCAGCAGGATTGGGTCAACGGAGCCGCAAGAGTCCGGGTTGATAACAGCAATCTGCCTTCTTCCTTGTTTTATCAGATAATTACAGGCAGTTTCAGCGGCGAAAGCGTGATCAAACTGAATGCTGTTGCTGTAATCGACATCCACGCAATCGACCAGAACCACATTATCCTGGGTGATATTG
The DNA here is from genome assembly GCF_035271705.1 of Buttiauxella sp. GTDB lineage: Bacteria > Pseudomonadota > Gammaproteobacteria > Enterobacterales > Enterobacteriaceae > Buttiauxella. The sequence continues at coordinate 34,057 of NZ_DATERI010000065.1, read as the reverse complement.
AGTGGAAAACGCGCGCCGATAATCAGCACGTCATCGCACAGGCCGCAGGTCAACTCCTCAAGCGCATGCAAAACTTCTGTTTTGCTATTGGCAAAACGCAGCAACAAATGTTTTTGATGCTGGCTAAGGTGTTTCTCCAGCGCATACAAGTAACCCGTGGTTTGGTTAATATTGTCCTGCGCACAAATCACGCCGATGCAGCCTGTTGACTGGCTGAGTAAAGATTGCGCGATAACATTTGGCCGGTAGTGCAACTCTTCCACCGCTTTGAGCACCGCCAGACGGCTCGCCTCTTTCACTCCACGAGACCCACTCAATACTCGTGATACTGTGGCTTTAGAAACCCCAGCCAAACGCGATACATCATTGATTGTAGACATAATTTCCCTTTATCAGGCCTGATTCGCGCCTGTCTGTCTTACCGAATACAGTCCCGGATCCCACTCTAACCAAGCTCAGTATAGTCGTTTCGCTTTTCCATGGAAACCGATTTCCTCATGATGTCCAAACGATCCATTTACCCGACAATTTTGTGATGTTGATCCAATAAGCAAAGCCTATAACCGCGGGATATTGATGAGTGTCACAGATCTGTTGGCTGCAGATGGAAAACGGTTTCCATAAAGTATCAAATCATTTCCGCAATACTTTATTTACATTTGAAGGATGAGTTTTAATGGTCAAGATCATGTTGTGTTGTTCTGCCGGAATGTCCACCAGCCTGCTTGTCAGAAAGATGCTGACCGTTGCCGAAGAACGAGGAATGCCAGTCGAAATAGAAGCTTACGGTGTGGCTGAATTCGATGTGCAGTTCCCACGCTACCAGGTGGTGCTGCTCGGGCCGCAAGTGAAATATATGTTAAGTACGCTCTCAGAAAAAACCGCCTCACACGGCATCCCCGTTCAGGCCATCGACATGATGGATTACGGCATGCAACGTGGCGATAAGGTGTTGGATTATGCTCTGTCGCTTATCGAAGCGGCTCACTAAAAGGGTATTCATATGAGTTCGCTATATCAATCAATGGTGACGGTGATCGAGCAATCAATCACTCCGCTGGCGGGTCGTCTGGGGCAACAAAAATACGTAATCGCTATTCGTGATGGGTTCACCGCTGCCCTGCCGTTCATGATTATCGGTTCCTTTATGCTGGTCTTTATTTTCCCGCCGTTCTCCGCGGATACCACCATGGGTTTTGCCCGCGCGTGGCTCGATTTTTCGCAGACCTGGCGTGAACAACTGATGCTACCGTTTAACCTGAGCATGGGCGTGATGACGTTCTTCATCTCGGTTGGGATTGGTGCAAGTCTTGGGCGGCAGTTTAATCTCGACCCGGTGATGTCCGGTTTGCTGGCCTTTATGGCGTTTTTGCTGGTTGCAGCACCGTATGCCGATGGCAAAATTTCCACTCAGTACCTGTCAGGGCAAGGCATTTTCACCGCGCTGATTACCTCTATTTACTCCACGCGTATTTATGCGTGGCTCAAAGAGCACAAAGTGACTATCCGCCTTCCGAAAGAGGTGCCGACAGGCGTTGCGCGTTCATTTGAGATTCTGATTCCTGTCGTCGTTATTATCGGCACGCTGCATCCGCTGAATATATTCATCGAAGCACAAACCGGCATGATTATGCCGCAAGCGATTATGCACTTGCTGGCGCCGCTGGTTTCCGCATCCGACTCCTTGCCTGCGATTTTGCTGTCTGTGTTGTTGTGTCAGATTTTCTGGTTCTCTGGTATCCACGGCTCGCTGATTGTTACTGGGATTATGAGTCCATTCTGGATGACAAACCTTGCAGCAAACCAGACTGCTCTTGCCGCTGGCGCAGCCTTACCACACATTTATCTGCAAGGTTTCTGGGACCACTATTTATTGATTGGCGGCGTAGGCTCCACTCTGCCGTTAGCCTTCTTATTACTGCGCAGTAAAGCCACCCACTTACGCACCATCGGTAAAATGGGCATCGTTCCAAGTTTCTTTAATATCAACGAACCTATCTTGTTCGGCGCACCGATTATCATGAACCCGTTGTTGTTCATTCCGTTTATTTGCGTGCCGATGGTGAACGCTGTTCTGGCTTATACCGCCACTAAACTGGGTTGGCTGGCACAAGTGGTTTCCCTGACTCCATGGACTACACCGGCTCCAATTGGCGCTTCGTGGGCAACAAACTGGGCCTTTAGCCCGGTGGTGATGTGCCTGATTTGCATGCTGGTTTCCACCTTAATTTATCTGCCATTCCTGCGTGCTTACGAGCGTTCATTGCAGAAAACAGCCGTAGAAAATGAAACTCGTTCACCTTTGACAGAAACAGCTATCAGTAATTAATAATCGCCATCGAATCACTCTGGAAAAAATGATGATTGAATTAGAAGAAGCAGTAATGGAAATTATTATGAATGCCGGGCAATCACGCAGCCTTTGTTTTGAAGCATTGCACTCTGCACGCCAGGGCAATATTGAAGAAGCCAAACTTCTCTTGCTGGAAGCAGATGGTTACGCGCGTGAAGCCCATAAAATGCAAACCAAATTAATTGAGCAGGATGCGGGTGAAGCTAAACAACCAATGACATTAATTATGGTGCATGCTCAGGACCATTTAATGACATCCATGTTAGCCCGAGAACTCTCCAACGAAATTATTCATCTTTATCAACGCTAAGTATTACGTAAAACAAAAACATTTAACCTCTGGCTGGGAGAGATAATTACGTAAATCATTTTAATTAAGTCCAATCCGATGAAAGTATAAAAAAGATAAATATGTTTTGGCTATAGCGTCTTTTCTCTATTAAGCCTGAGCAGGATATTTATTGTCTGAAAAATAAATTACTAAATTGAGATTATAATGAAAATAATTAAAAAGCTTCCATTAACAATGGCGGTTATCGCCGCGCTGTGCCCAATTTCTGTACTCGCACAAGAACCAATGTCTCAGGAACAGATCGATCAAATCGTGGCTAAGGCCGTCGATAAAGCACTGGCAGACCGTGAGGCCAAAATGGATGCCGCGCGGATTCAAAAAACCGATACCCTGGTGACACCACAAGTCCCAACCACGCCGGACTTGTCGATTCCGTTGGGGCTTAAATTTACCGGTTATGCGCGTTACGGCGCTCATTACCAGGCTGGCGACCAAAAATATATTGGCGTTGATGGTTCCTATAATGGTTCTTCCGCCATTGGCCGTTTAGGTAACGAAGGCAACGGTGGTGAATTCCAGCTGACCAAAGCCTTTAAAAGCGAATCAGGCGCTATATGGGATGTGGGCGTGATGATCGACCACTGGGGTGATGAAGTTAACCTGAAAAAAGCGTATGCAGGCGTCACCCATCTTTTTGAAGCACAGCCAAATGCGTATTTCTGGGCCGGTCGTGACTTCCATCAGCGCCCGCAACAAGGCATCAACGACTACTTCTGGATGAACCACGATGGGCAAGGCGCAGGGGTGAAAAACTTCGATCTCGGCTTCGCTCAACTGGACCTGGCTGCTGTGGCTTCGGTTGAGCAGTGCGATTCAGAAATAATTGAGGACGGCGATAACCCGTCGCGCATCTCTTGTACCGGCGGTTCCGGCACAGGCGACAAAGGCAACTACGCAGCAACATCAAAACTGCACGACATTAAATTGGGTCCGATCGATTTCGAGTTGTATGCCAACTATGGCTTTGACTCCAAAGCGATTGATAGCGACGAACGCTCCAATGCCTGGCAGGCCGGCATGGTGTTTAGTCACGCAGGTGAAAACAGCCTGAACAAAATTATTGCCCGTTATTCTGACCACTCAGATAACAGCGTTTATAACAAAACCAATGGCCTACACACGGTGTACACCAGCTTTGAGGGGAACTATAAGTTCACTCAGCAAGCACAGGTGGAATATCTGTTGGCCTTCCATGATTACGATAACGACGAGCAAACGCAGGATAACCGCCGCAACTACGGCGCCATTGTTCGCCCGATGTACTTCTGGAACGACATACATTCAACGTGGCTTGAGGCGGGTTATCAGCATGTCGATTTCGAGAATGATGGCGATAACAAAGGCTGGAAACTGACGCTGTCGCAGAACATTGCTATCGCAATGGGGCCTGAGTTCCGACCGATGCTGCGCTTCTACGTGAGCGGCGGCGAAGTGGAAAACAACCACACTACGCGTGTCGCAGGCCAGGATAATACCCAGCTTGAGTCGTTTAATGTTGGCGCGATGTGGGAAGCCTGGTGGTAAGTTCTCGGGGAATGACCCGCATGCTGCCTTGATGCCGCTCGAATTATTTGGGATAGAAAATATCTTTTAAGCTTGTAGGGTGGATAAGCGTTAGCGCCATCCACCCTACGAAAGAGCTGACAAGTTCCTACCGCATCGCGTCATAAATCGCTTTCTGAATCTCCACTGCACGTTTTACATCGGTTTTCGCGGGTTCGGAATGGCGTTGCTGTTGCGCCTGAAGCCGTAGTTTTGCGCGCTCTAAATCTTCTTTCTGCGATTGGATAGCCTCTGGTGTGCTGCAAAAAGTCTCCAGGAATTGTTTGCGTAGAGACGTGAGACTTTGCCCGTCGTTCATCGCCTGACTGATGGTTCTGACCATGCGCCGACACGGTCGCTCTTCATCCATTTGTGAGCGGTGTTGCAGCAACGAAGTGAGTGCGTCGCGGTAATCTCCCGCCAGTGCAGATTCGGTGTAATACACTTTCCAGTTCATACCGCCCTGCATAAACAGACGCACCACGGTGGAATCGCCACGCTCAATGGCCGAACGCAGATTCCCTTCGTCCCAGGTGATTCCGATATTCGCCAGTTTTTGACGCGCACTTTCGTTTTGCGAGAGGGACTCAATCAGCGTCACTTTAGCAGGCCCACTTTTCGCCACCGCGGGCTGATTAGTGATATCACTCAGAAAATACAGGGTGCAAAGGGTGGCGCTAACCAGCGCGACCCCCACCAGGGACCACATCAGCACGCGGAACGTTTCGCCGTTGTCCTGTTTTCTTTTGGTATGATGCAAGTTCGGATGATCAATGGCGTCACGCACTTCATCCTTATCACGCCCCATTTCACGATATTTTTTCTGTGCGAGCTCAATAAATGCTTGTACCTGAGCGTCATCAGCAGCCATTAATGCTGTCGGATTGACTGTGATTCGCCCTTCATTATAGGCGTGCTGAATAGCCGCACTGCTTTCCTGATAATAGCTATCCAACAAAGCGAATTGCACAGAGGTGAGTGGCGGTTGTTGAATGAGGTCATTGCGTATTTCACGCACGTCGTCGAGGAAGGTTTGTAGCGTTTTGCGTTGTTCTATAAATAGGTCCAGCTGCGGCGAATGAGAGAATATTTCGGCATAGTGGTTCGCAAACTCCTTTTTATCGACCACCATTAACGCTAATTCGCTAAATTGCATGCCGCTTAACACATCACCCTGTTCGCCATGCTTTAGCCAACGGCGCACACAGTCGGCACCAAACTCTTTTTTCAGTTTATTAACCAGCTGCGACTGGTTGGGATAACTTTTATTAATCATCCCCTTCAGTATTAATTCCAGCGCCCGCATTTGGCGTAACGCCTTGTGCTTCTGCGCGTCGCTGTTGGTTTCAATATCGGTCGAATAACCCAGCAGTGGTTGCCGTAAGCGCACCAATTCGAGATAACTCACAAAACGCAGTGAGGAAATAAGCTGGTTATGGCTGATATCCTGGCCACTTTCATATTGCGGCACCAGTTGTTGTAAATGGCGCAGCAGCAGAGTGAAATGCGAAAGCTCGGCATCAGTGAGATTTAACCGCTTTGCGACTGCCATCCAGCTGCCGAACGCCTGGCGAGCCTGCTCCAGCTGTTGGAAAAACCATTGCGGATCTTTGCCTTCTGCGGGTGTGATGTTGAGCAGTGGCAGGATTTGCAATGACGCCTGGCGGCAAACACTCAGGCAAGTTTCAAACTTATCCCGCATCAGCATCTGTGCAGTGCTGGTCATGATTATCCTTTTTTTGGGTACGAAGCCACATTAGAAAAGCGCAGTAACATAACAGACTAACGCATAAGTGGTCTGTTCAATGGCGATAAAAGAGACAGGAAACTATGCGTTTATTGCTCAATAACAACATCTTGCGGGGAGGCTCACGCGAGCGTGCAGCCTGAATCAGTGCCGCCATCCGATAAACTTAAGCATTCTCTAACGCCTGATTTAATGCCTCACCCGTTTTACGCAATGCGGCTTCGGTTGCGGCAACATACGGCGATGCGTAATTCAGACGCAGGCAGTTGCGATACTTCCCTGACGCTGAAAGCAACGAGCCCACGGCAATATGAATATGCTCTTCACGCAGTGCACAGCAAATCGGCACGATGTCGATATTTTCCGGCAGCTCAACCCACATCATAAAGCCACCCTGAGGGCGACTGACGCAGATACCACACGGGAAATAGTGCCGCACGAGGCAGGTAAAATCTTCGAGATTCCGCTGGTAAAGTTGGCGCATCCGGCGCAGATGGCGATGGTAGTTTCCATTACGAATAAACTCCGCCACCGCGTGTTGTGAGAAGGTCGAGGTACTGCCGGTGCCGATATATTTCATGTGCAAAGCGCGGTCAAGATAGCGGCCTGGCACAATCCAACCCACGCGCAAACCTGGCGCCAGCGTTTTAGAAAAAGAGCTACACAGCAGTACCCGGCCATCAACATCCATCGATTTGATGGTCATCGGGCGAGGATATTCATAGGCCAGTTCGCCGTAAACATCATCCTCGATGATAGCAATATCAAAACGTTGTGCGAGATTCAGCACCGCTTTCTTACGGGCATCCGGCATGATAAACCCGAGTGGGTTATTGCAGTTAGGTACCAGGATCACCGCTTTAATCGGCCACTGTTCCAACGCTAACTCCAGCGCTTCCAGGCTTATACCCGTGACAGAATCCGTCGGTATTTCAACAACTTTAATGCCAAACGCCCGCAGCATCTGCATGGTGCCATGAAACGACGGTGACTCTACCGCCACGATGTCACCCGTCTCACAGACCGCGCGAATGGCAATCGACAAGGCTTCATGGCAACCGGTGGTTATCAGAATATCCTCGGCGGTTGCCACGCAGCCGCTGTCCAGCATCAGGCGGGAGACTTGCTCACGTAGCGAACGCATGCCGTGAATGCTGTCATACCCGAGTAACTCAGGTTGCTGATACTGGGCAATGCGGCTCAGTTCGCGCCATAAGGGTTTGATAGTCGGTTGTGTCACATCCGGCGCACCGCTGCCAAAAGCGACGATATCGCTCTCTTCGCGGGCAACAAGTTGCTCAAGCACCGCGTCCCATTGAGTTATCTCTACAGGCCGCTGAACCGGGCGGGTCAGTTGCGGCACAGGCGGTTGCGCTTTGCGTTGCGTGACGAAATATCCGGACCGTGGCTGTGGTGAAATAAGCTGTTTATCTTCAAGCAGATGATAAGCCTGCTGTACGGTGCTAATACTCACGCCATGCTCACTACTGAGGCTGCGCACCGAAGGCAAGCGCTCACCACTGCGATACAACCCTTGTTCTATGCGTTCAGCCAGCAAAGTGGCGAGATGTTGGTAGCGCGTCATGCTGTATCCTCTTAATCAACCATACAGATACAAAAACCAGTACAGAATGATGACATATTTGCCATTCAGTTCATGTTTTAGCGCTTCTGTATGTTAAATAAAAGTAATATTTGAATCTGTCGACTATCTGTATGACGGCGCATGATGAACCTCGAACTGACTAGAGGAGCAACATCATGGGCTTTGAAGAAAACCGTCCTCACAAACCGTTTTATGGCTTTGTGATTATCTACCGCTATTTCCGACAACGCTGGTTACAACACCAGACGGCACGCGCACTCCAGAGACTAAGTAAGGAACAATTACGCGATATTGGGCTGACTACGGATGATTTATCACGCTGGAAATAACCTTACCTAACGGCGCAATTTTCTGGCGCCGTTATTTTTTTGCTGAACTTACAAGAACATTCCGCCTGAAACTTCAATACGCTGCGCATTCATCCAACCGCTTTCATCGCTAAGCAGAACCGCAATCGCATTGCCGATATCATCAGGTTGCCCAACACGCCCCAGTGCGGTTTGTGCGGCGATAGCGCTTGCCATCTGTTCATTATCACGCACCACACCGCCGCCAAAGTCTGTCGCAATCGCGCCCGGCGCAATGATATTGACCGAGATCCCACGCGCCCCCAGTTCTTTTGCCTGGTAGCGTGTCAGCACTTCCATCGCCCCTTTCATCGCGGCATAAGCTGCTTTTCCAGGCAAAGCGAAACGCGTCAGGCCAGTCGACACATTCAGAATACGCCCGCCGTTTTTAATCAGTGGCAGCAAGTGCTGGGTCAGGAAGAAAGGCCCCTTCAAATGGATGTTCATTAATTCATCAAACTGCGCCTCTGTTGTTTTTTCGAACAGCGCATCGAGGCCGATACCGGCATTGTTTAATAAATAATCAAACGAGTCGCGTTGCCACACGTCATGCAGTTGTTGCTTCACTTCTGCGGCAAAGGCCGCGAAGGTTGCGCTATCGGCGACATTCAATTGAATTGCCACCGCTTTCACGCCTGTTAGCTGAATTTCGCGTACGACATCCTGCGCTTCCTGCTGCTTGCTGTTGTAGGTCAGAATAATATTCACTCCACGCGCTGCCAGCTTCAGCGCCGCGTTTTTACCTAATCCACGGCTGCCGCCGGTCACTAATGCGATTGTTTTACTCATGATTTGCCCCTTCGTTGACTGTTCGGTGATTGAGGTAAAGCTTATTAGCTGCTACAAAATCAATAAAGAGTGCAAACTGAGCATCACTGTTTCGCAGCCAACAACAATGCGGAGAAAAAGTGGATAAAATACATGCAATGCAGCTATTCATTAGAGTGGCTGAACTGGAGAGTTTTTCTCGTGCAGCGGACACTCTGGGCCTTCCTAAAGGTAGCGTATCGCGCCAGATCCAGGTGCTGGAAGGCATGCTGGGAACAAGGTTATTGCATCGCACGACACGACGCGTGCAATTGACGCAAGACGGTATGGTTTATTACGAACGCTGTCGTGATCTCTTAGCCAATCTTGACGAACTGGACGGGCTTTTTTTGCACGACCCAAGCAGCGTCAGTGGGCGTTTGCGTGTAGATATGCCGGTTGGTGTGGCCAAAAATCTGGTGATCCCCAAACTCCCTGCCTTCTTGCAGCAGTACCCTGGCATTGAGCTGGAATTAAGCAGCAGCGATCGCTTGGTGGATGTGGTGCGCGAAGGGTTTGATTGCGTGGTGCGCGTTGGGCAACTTAAAGACTCTGGACTGGTGGCGCGTCCATTAGGGAAACTCACCTTAATTAACTGCGCCAGCCCCGATTATCTGACTCGTTTTGGCTATCCGGAAAACCTTGACGATCTGGCTTCTCACGCCGTGGTGCATTACGCGCTCAATCTCGGTAGCCGCCCGCAAGGGTTTGAAGTTTGGCTCGATAAAAGTAGCCGCTGGATAAAAACCGGTGGCGTTATCACCGTAAACAGTACCGAAACCTATCAAGCGGCATGCCTTGCTGGACTGGGGATTATTCAGGTGCCGCGCATCGGCGTTAAAGACCTGCTAAAGAGTAAAAAACTGGTGGAGATCCTGCCGCAATACCGCGCCGAACCGATGCCTGTTTCGCTGCTTTATCCGCATCGCCGTAACCTCTCCCGCCGCGTCCATTTGTTTATGGAATGGCTGACCGGATTGGTGAAAGGGTATGTCGATTAACATCCAGGCTATAATTTCTTTAAGATCCATCCTGCCATACCCTAAATAATTCAAATATATGACGGGTGTAAACATAAGGAGAAATCACCTGATGACAGTGCCGGATAGCCATGAACAACGCCCTACCGAAACGCCCGACGACAAACCGATTATCAAAATCAAAACCAGTAATCAGACGGTCAATAACACCATCGACACGGTGAACAGCACTGTCGGGCGTATTGAACGTAATCCTGTCGTTGCGCACCTGATACGCGCAGCCGAACGGTTTAATGACCGTCTTGGTAATCAGTTTGGCGCGGCAATCACCTATTTTTCGTTTCTGTCGCTCATCCCCATTCTGATGGTGGCGTTTGCCACCGCAGGTTACATCCTCGCGTCGCACCCTGCGTTACTTGAGGGTATCTTCGAAAAAATCCTCGTGAAAGTGAGCGAGCCAACGCTTGCCGCTACGCTGAAAAGCACCATTAATACAGCGGTGCAACAGCGCACCACAGTTGGCCTGGTGGGTCTGTTGGTTGCACTCTATTCCGGTATTAACTGGATGGGAAACTTGCGCGAAGCGGTGCGTGCTCAGTCGCGGGATAAGTGGGAGCGCACGGCGCAGGACCAGGAAAAGTTCTGGACAAAGTATCTGCGTGATTTGGTGTCACTGACTGGCTTGATAGTGGCGCTGGTTGTGACGTTATCTATCACTTCTGTTGCCGGTTCCGCCCAATCATTACTGATAAGTCTGTTGCATCTGGACGGTATCGAATGGTTAAAACCAGTCTGGCATCTGGTCGGGTTAACTATCTCTATTTTTGCTAACTTCCTGCTGTTCTTCTGGATTTTCTGGCGTCTGCCGCGCCATCGCCCGCGTAAAAAAGCGCTTATTCGCGGAACATTCATTGCAGCGGTTGGTTTTGAAGTTATCAAAATCATCATGACCTACAGTTTACCCGCACTGATAAAGTCACCTTCTGGTGCGGCGTTTGGTTCTGTTCTGGGTTTGATGGCATTTTTCTATTTCTTCGCCCGCCTGACGCTGTTTTGTGCCGCGTGGATTGCCACCGCCGAATACAAAGATGATCCGCGGATGCCGGGTAAAACGCACAGTTGATGGGTGGGGTGCCCCCGACAAAACCATCCACCAACAATCCATTCAGCACATAAAACCAACCTGTAACTTTTCTTTAACCTAAAAGCAGTTTTATTAACTTATTTATTAAGAATAAGAAGCATGACAGGGATGTTTATGTTCTGGACTAAAAATTATCCTCTTAATGCTTATTTATCACACAGCCTGGGCCACAGACGTGCGTTGAAATGCGCCTTTTGCTATGCGTAATATGGCCTTTCGTTCGATACAAATAAGAAAAAAATATGCAAGCCACCATCGCTACTCCAGCTAATACCGAAACTGACGACACGCCCGTCAACTCACGCAGAAAAGTTGTCGTTGCCTCGCTTGTCGGCACCGCCATCGAATTTTTCGATTTCTATATTTACGCCACAGCGGCCGTGATTGTTTTCCCGCATATCTTCTTCCCGCAAGGTGACCCAACAGCGGCAACACTCCAGTCGCTGGCCACGTTCGCCATTGCCTTTGTGGCACGCCCAATTGGTTCCGCACTGTTTGGCCATTTTGGTGATCGCGTCGGTCGCAAAGTGACACTGGTGGCATCACTTCTGACGATGGGTGTTTCAACGGTGTTGATTGGCCTGTTGCCAGGCTACGAAACCATCGGCGTATTAGCGCCTATGCTGCTGGCATTGGCTCGCTTCGGGCAGGGCCTGGGTCTGGGTGGTGAGTGGGGCGGTGCTGCATTGCTGGCGACCGAGAATGCGCCACCACGCAAACGTGCGTTGTACGGTTCATTCCCACAATTGGGTGCGCCAATTGGCTTCTTCTTTGCTAACGGCACCTTCTTGCTGCTTTCATGGCTGCTGACTGACGAGCAGTTTATGAGTTGGGGCTGGCGCGTACCGTTTATTCTTTCCGCTGTTCTGGTCATCATCGGTCTGTATGTGCGTGTTTCGCTGCATGAAACCCCAGTATTTGCCAAAATTGCCAAAGCGGGAAAACAGGTAAAAATACCGCTCGGTACGCTGCTGACCAAGCATCTTAAAGCGACCATCATCGGCACGTTTATCATGCTGGCAACTTACACGCTATTTTACATCATGACGGTCTATTCAATGACCTACAGCACCGCCAAAGTGCCGGTGGGTCTGGGCTTCTCCCGCAACGATGTGTTGTGGATGCTGATGATGGCGGTGATTGGTTTTGGCGTGATGGTGCCAATTGCGGGTTATCTGGCTGATAAGTTTGGCCGCCGTAAATGCATGATTGTTATCACCAGTATGATGATTGTGTTTGCTTTAGTCGTATTCCAGCCGATGCTGGGTTCGGGTAACCCGACGCTGGTGATGTTGTTCTTGCTGATTGGCCTGAGTCTGATGGGTTTAACCTTCGGCCCAATGGGCGCGTTGCTACCAGAGATGTTCCCAACGGAAGTGCGTTATACCGGTGCGTCATTCTCCTATAACGTGGCATCGATTCTCGGTGCGTCAGTTGCGCCGTATATCGCGACCTGGTTGCAGGCGAATTACGGTCTGTTCTACGTTGGTTTGTATCTAGCGGCGATGTCAGCGATTACGCTGACTGCGTTGCTGATTTCTAAAGAGACACGCGATTTGTCGCTTTAGAACGGTGAAAAGGGTGGATTAGCGTAAGCGACATCCACCCTTTTTAATTCACTTCTTCATTTGCCCCAGAATTCTGCTGCACTGGTTACTATTTCCTTCAGAAGGTGAAATCAGCGCCAGCAGTGCAGCAGCCGGTGTCACAAGCGTAGCCAGTGCGGCAGCAACCGCACCACGGGCAATCAACGGGCCTGGTTTCACGCCAGCATCCGGGTATTTAAACGTGCCGCGCACGTAAAGTGGCGAGCGTAGTGTAAGAATGCGAACCCCTTTGCTTTCAGGAGAGATGGTCAAATCGAGCCGCTCGCTGGAAAAGTTGGTGGTGCCGGTGACATTAATCAGCGCATTTTCCGTATCAAAGGCAAAAATACGCGGCGATGCTACGCCATCGCGTAAATCCAGATTCGCAGCCGCGCAGTTTATCCGCACTTCCTCATCACCAAAAATTTGCCCCATGATGTAGTTACCCACGTTCAGGCCGACGATTTCCATCAGGTTGCGGCTGATTAACCCATCGTGCATCAGCAGTTTCAGATTGCCATCACTGCTCCCCAACAATTCGGCGATGGAGTTTCCCCGGCCACGCAACTCCGCATCACCGTTGAGTTCACCGAGTGTTTTCTGCATCGATTCCACTTTCGGCATCAGCTGTTTAAGCTGCAAACGTCGCGCCTGAATTTCCGCCTGTCCTTGTATCAGTTTCTTATTCCCTTGCAGATGGATATTGGCGCTGATGGTGCCACCCGCCATGCCAAACTTAAGCGGCTGGAGGCGTAAGTCGGCATTGTTAAGTATCACATGCGTAGTGAGATTGCTGAGCGGCAGCGTCCCGCTGTGTTCTATATGGCCACCTTTAAAACGCACATCGGCATCCATCACATCCCATTTGTCCGTTTCGAAACGGTCGTATGGCAGAACTTTGCCGCTCGGCTGGACAGTTTTCTCGCCTTTCGCTTGCTCGGCCTGTTTGCCTTGCTGCGCACCTTTGCCGGAATCCACGCCAATTAACGGACCTAAATCAGCCAGACGTAGCTGTTTAGACTCCAGTTCTCCTTCCAGTTTCGGGCGCGGTTTACCTTGAGAAAACGTCAGCGAACCATGAATATCGCTTTCGCCGATACGCCCGTTAAAGCCCTGATAGCGGAAGACAGACCCTTTTTCCGTATCGATTTTTGCCAGTAAATGTCCGTCAGTTTCAAAGGGTGGGGTATCGGGTAATAACACGCCGGTCAGATCGTAGAGATTACCCAACGAATCACCGGAGAATTTCAGCTGCAGATCCACACCCCCCATTTTCATCGGGTCATTGATGGTGCCAATAAACGCCACGCGTGAATGGCCTGAATGCACATCGGCCTGCACCGGGAAGGCGGTTTCACCTTCGCTACGTAGTGCTAACATGCCGCCAATTTTGCCGCTACCTTCAATCGGTGCACCGTTGTAGCGCCCACGGACTTTCAAGCCAAAGACATAATCTCCCGCTTTCGCAGCATCTTTCCCTTTGGGTTTGTCGCCTTTTACTTCGCTAAACGGTAACGGTTTACCGAGTGGATCGACGAAGATTTCCATCTCCGCCTTGGTGAGTTTGTCATTTAGCGCAATCCGGCCTTTATCGAACAGGATATGGTCCACTCTGAATGACCAGGCAGACGGCGTCTGACTCGGATCTTTTGAGGTGTCACCCGCAAAGTTAAACGTCCAGTTATTGTTTTTTTCCGTCAGGCGAATGATTCGCACATCGGGTTGAACGAGCTTTATCCAGGGGATATAAACCGTTTTGGTTACCAGTGCTAGCGGGGCTAACGTGGCATCGACGCGCGGCAGATGCACCATCGTTATTTCAGGAATATCTGGCGGGTTGCCAAGAATAATATCTTCAGCATGAACATGCGGCCAAGGCACCCAACTGCGCCAGCCCGTTTCTTCGTTGTTACGTTCCCATACCACGCCTAAATCGCCACGAATGGTGAAGGGTCTACCCAGCTCAGTCGAGACTTTCTGGTTGATGGTCGGTTTGAGCCGATTCCAGTCAAACGTCGCAATCACAATGATTGCCACCACAACCAACAACAATAAAACCCCGACGACTCCACTGGCGATTTTTCCAGTTTTAGTCATGCCTTCTACCTTCTCCTGATGTGGCTCACTTTAACTAAAGATAGTTTAGCGGAACCAATATGGCATCAGGACAGGCGAGTTAACACACTCTCTAACTGGTCAAATGGGATGGGCCGGGAGAGGAAATAGCCTTGCGCTGCATAGGCTGGGGAGTTTTGGACATCGCGCCATTCATCTTCGGTTTCGACGCCTTCAACGATGACGCCTTTGCAATAGCGATTCATCAATTGCAGCAACATAGTGAATAAATTGCGGCCTTCTTCGCTGTTGCGCAGCATGATGAACAGGTCACGTGCGACTTTGATGTAGTCGTAGCGCATCTCACTTAATGCCGAAAAGTTGGCGACTCCCGTACCGAAATCATCCAACCACAACGGGCCAAATTCGCTCATATCCGCAAGCGTCACCGCGTGTGGCTGGGTAATGTGTTCAACCAGTTCAAAGCGCACCCACGGCATTTTGTTTATCAGTGCCAGAATCGGCTGATGATCTTTCATTGCCACAAGCGTCGGGCCTTCGACATTCACAGACGCCAGGATGCCATAGCCAAGGAAGATGGATTCCCATTCATGCAACAAGTTGAGTTGTTCTTCGATGACCATCAATCGCGTACGGCTTGGGACCGCTAAAAAGTATTGGTCGGGCGGAATACGAACTTCCGGCTCATCTGGGTGCATGACCACTGTCAGCAGTTCTATCGCCATTAAACGACCATCGATTTTATAAATTGGCTGGAAGGTGTAACGCCGCTGACACTGCAACCAGAAACGCCGCTTTTGCAAACTTTCGACACTCGCTTCACGCGTATTAAGCCGGTGAGTGATCTGCTTAAACTTCATCATGTGGGTCCTGTTTAACTTCATAACTCGGATGGCTCATCGTCAAGTTATCGGCGTCGCGCATGAGAACTTTATGCTCGCTTTCAGTACAACCGAAATGAAATTGAGTTCCTGCATACTGGCAATAAACTGCCCTAGCTCAAAGTTTTCCAAAACATCGTTTTAAAATGTTTGACTCGTTTTTAACCGACCAGCAAACTAGCAGCAATTTCATTAATTCAGGTCTACTGCTATGCCAACGCGCAAAATCGCCGTTATCGGTGAATGTATGATTGAACTGTCGCAAAAAGGTGCGGAAGTTAGCCGCGGCTTTGGTGGCGATACCCTAAATACTTCTGTTTATATCGCACGCCAGGTCGACGCTGACGCGCTTGAAGTCCACTACGTTACCGCGCTAGGTGAAGATAACTTCAGCCAACAAATGCTAGACGCATGGCAGCAAGAGAATGTGCATACCGAACTGACACAGCGCCTGGAGCACCGTTTACCCGGCCTGTATTACATTGAAACTGACTCAACTGGCGAGCGCACTTTCTACTATTGGCGCAACGAAGCCGCAGCTCGCTTCTGGCTGGAGAGTGAGCAAGCACAAGAAATTTGTGCGCAACTGGCTCAGTTCGATTACCTGTACCTGAGTGGCATCAGCCTGGCTATCCTCAATGCTGCGAGCCGTGAAAAGCTGATGGCGTTGCTGACTCAATGCCGCGCTAACGGTTGCAAGGTTATCTTCGATAACAACTATCGTCCGCGCCTGTGGGCAAGCCGTGAAGAGACCCAACAGGTTTACCAACAAATGCTGGCCTGTACCGACATCGCGTTCCTGACGCTGGATGACGAAGATTTATTGTGGGGCCAGAAGCCGGTTGAAGAAGTGATTCACCGTACTCAAGCTGCAGGTGTGCATGAAGTGGTTATCAAGCGTGGCGCAGACTCTTGCCTGGTGTCGATTCAGGGTGAGCCGATGTTGGAAGTGCCAGCGGTGAAATTACCGAAAGAAAAAGTTATCGACACCACGGCGGCCGGTGACTCTTTCAGCGCAGGTTATCTGGCAGTACGTCTGACGGGCGGAAGTGCTGAAGACGCAGCAAAACGTGGGCATTTGACCGCGAGTACGGTTATTCAGTATCGCGGAGCGATTATCCCTAAAGAAGCAATGCCTTCTTAATATCGCCATCTTATCGCAGTTCAAAAGGCACCTTCCGGTGCCTTTTTGTTTTTCGGTTACTGAGCCTGTGGGGTTTCCGCCCCATCCTGCTTAGGCTCATCCGTTAGCGGCAGTGCTTTAGTCGGCACCATCACCTTATCCCACGTCGCTTGCAGATCCTTCATCTTGAACTCAGGTTCACCTTTGGGTTGCAGCAACACTAAAGCCATTTCTTGCGACAACTGCTGGCGCAAATCCTGATTCAGCGAGCTCAGAGTCAGGCTGTTCAGGAAGTCCCCTCGCAGTTTCTGATACTGTTCTGGTGCGATATCTACCACCTGGTTTTGCAGCGAGCGCATACGCTGGCTGATCAATATATCGGTATCGGTACGAGCGTAAGTAGCAAACAGCTTGGCAAGTTCAGCGTTTTTCTGCGCAATGAGTCCATCAAACTCGTCCTGCGACAGCCCTTTATCACGCACGTTGACCAGCTCTTTGCCCACCTTCGCCAAATTCGTGTTCAGTTTATCGTTTGGTGACTCAAGGTTGATGCCACACTGCGCACGCTGATACAGCACACGGCAATCGAAGCTCAGGTTGAGGTCCTTAATATTCTGCTTGCTGAGTTTCTGCTGCACATGCCAGAACAGCGCCTCGCGGGCAAGGTCAGCACGCCAGTAACGCAGCAACGCTGACGATTCACGAATCGGCTGCCAGGTGTTGTCCCACATCAGTGAGAGCCTGTCCTGACTCACACTGTCGGTCATCAGACTCACGGGAACGCGCTTAAGAGGAGAAAGGGTCGCAACCGGTGCGGGTTTTTCACGCTTGCCTGTCAGTGTGCCAAACGTTTTGTTGATTTGATCGGCAACACTTCGGCTATCGACGTTACCTACCACAATCAACGTCATCGCATCCGGGGTGTACCATTGCTTGTAGAACTCACCCAGTTGTTCGATATCAACCGGCTGCTTGAGATCTTCTGCCGGGTCATGACCCAACAGCGAGGAACCTTGCAAGCGATAGCGCCACCCGTTGTCTTTGGTGTCCGTCGGCCAGGTTGCCACCATATCCTGAGTTTGCAGCGCAACGTTCACCGTTTCCGGTGTGACTGACGTTTTACCGGTGCTTTCGGAAAGATAAACCAGCGCTTCTTTGAGCAAATCACTGCGGTTATTCGGCAGGCTGAGAGTAAACAGTGTGAAGTCATACGAAACAACCGCCAGAGGCAACGGACGCTGCGGGTCCACACTTTGCTGCCATAGTGAGCGTACCTGCAATGGCTGCAAACTACCGTTTTGTGTCAGTGCCAGGCGCGGTAAGAAGTGGCTAAAGCCGCTCTGCTGGGTGGTCTCAGTCAATGAGCCAGTGTTAAGCAACAGACGAATCTCAATACGATCGCTTGGGCGCTGAGGTGTGGCCAGGACTTGCCATTGAAAACCATTGGCCAGCGTATCTTGCTGCCAGGCTGGGTCGGGCTGTAGTACTTCTGCCTGCACATTACTGGCGGCGGCGACCAACAGCAATCCGCCAGCTAAGAGTCGAATTTTGGTGCCCTGCATGTTAACCCCTGGAAAACAATCCTGATTAAAAAGTGTAGTGGCGACAAAAGATTACTAAAAAAACCACCATGGTGATATTTCACCACTTCGTTTGACCGCATCTTCGCGTAAACGTCACTTTTAAAATAAAAAAAACACCAAAAATTTTGGCTCAGGGGTTAATTATGCGCAGTAGCCCACAGCGAGGGCAAGTCGCTGTGGGTAAATGAGGAGTTTAAGAAGAGATTTCGCCTACTTTTTTCTCGGAATTTGGATTATTGAGCGTTTCTACCAGTTGTTTCTCATCCAGTTGTTTCACCCACTTAGCCACGACAACCGTCGCCACACCGTTACCCACCAGATTAGTCAGCGCACGCGCTTCTGACATAAAACGGTCGATACCGAGAATCAACGCCAGACCCGCAACCGGCAAATGCCCCACCGCAGAAATCGTTGCTGCCAGCACGATGAAGCCGCTTCCCGTCACACCCGCCGCCCCTTTAGAGGAGAGCAGCAACACCACCAACAGCGTGATTTGATGGAAGATATCCATATGGGTATTGGTCGCCTGCGCGATGAACACTGCGGCCATGGTGAGATAAATAGAAGTGCCATCGAGGTTAAACGAGTACCCAGTCGGGATAACCAGCCCGACTACCGATTTACGGCAACCGAGTTTTTCCATTTTATCGAGCATTCTTGGCAGCGCGGATTCAGACGAAGACGTACCCAGCACGATCAGCAGTTCTTCTCTGATATAGCGGATAAATTTAAAGATGTTGAAACCCGTCACCCGGGCAATGGAACCCAGCACGACCACGACAAACAAGATACAGGTGATGTAGAAGCAGATAATCAATTGGCCAAGCTGGACCAGCGACCCGAGGCCATATTTACCAATAGTAAAGGCCATGGCACCGAAAGCACCGATTGGCGCGAGGCGCATGATCATGTTGATAATGCCGAAAATGACCTGTGAGAAGCTTTCAATGACGTTGAAAATCAGCTGGCCTTGGTGGCCAAGACGGTGCAGCGCAAACCCAAACAGCACCGCAAACAGCAGCACTTGCAGGATATTCCCACTGGCGAACGCACCAATCACGCTACCCGGAATGACATCCAGTAAGAATGCGACCACGCCTTGCTGTTGTGCCTGTTCGGCATACATTGCCACCGCTTTGGCATCAAGCGTTGCCGGGTCGATGTTCATGCCAACCCCAGGTTGCAACACATTGACCACGATCAGACCAATAATCAGTGCGAGGGTGCTGACAACTTCGAAGTAGAGCAGCGCCACAGCGCCGGTACGGCCCACGGCTTTCATGCTTTCCATGCCCGCAATACCCGTCACTACCGTACAGAAGATAACCGGGGCGATAATCATTTTAATCAGTTTAACGAACGCGTCGCCGAGCGGTTTCATCTGCGCGCCTATTTCCGGGTAAAAATGACCCAGCAGGATACCGATAGCAATCGCCGTGAGGACCTGGAAGTAGAGGCTTTTAAAAAGAGAGAGTTTCATAGCGTGTCCTTGAGAGGTAGAGATTCCGCAGTGCCACAAGAATGGCCATCGGCCTGCGGAACCAAAAATAACACTCACAAAAACACGCAATAGTGATATAGCGCTAATTTGTAGACAAAATTGTTAAATAATTGAGCTGACTCGCGCCAGCCCAATAACATTTGCAACAACTAATTTACTGATCAGCCGGAGATAAGTACTGCGCATCAAACTCTTTAAGGGTCAGAGCCCTGGAGAAAAGATAGCCTTGAGCAAGCGTCACACCTTCTTTCAACAACCAATCGCACTGCGCCTGATTTTCAATGCCTTCCGCTACCAGTTTCAAGCCTAGCGTGTTCGCCATACCGATAATAACCCCGGCCATAGCGTTATCTTCCGGTAGGCCATCCACAAAGCTCTTGTCGAGTTTCAGCGCATCCACAGGCAGCGATTTCAGTTGATGTAAATGACGCAGACTGGCATAACCCATACCAAAGTCATCCAGCGCAATTCGTACCCCAGCTTTGCGTAAAGGGCGCAAAATACTGACTGCTTTTTTCGGATCATCAATGTTATGGCTTTCCGTGACTTCCAGAATTAACATCCCTGGCTGAATGCGGTATCGCGCCATCAATGCCAACAGTGATGAGCCCATTTCTTCGTGCAGTAATTGATGTGCAGAGACATTGACACTGAGCGGCATGGCGATGCCCTGTCTTTGCCAGCCAGCCAGCACACGGCAAGACTCTTCAAGTATCCAGTTGCCAATCGTGAACATCAAACCGCAATCTTCGATACGTTCAATCAAGTCTTCCGGCAATGTCCAACTGCCATCGGGTTGCTGCATTCGCAGTAACACTTCCGCGCTGACCACTTCCTGGGTTTGCAAGTTGACCTGCGGTTGCAGCCAAATCGCGAACTGATGGTTTTCTAACGCCGCCATTAAATCGTGTTCCTGCGTCAAATAGCGTTGTGCAATTTCCATCTGTTCTGGGTCAAAGAATTGAATCTGATTTTTGCCATGGCGACGGGCAGAAAACGCGGCGGACACGGCACGGCGATACAGCTGTTCTGCGGTCAAACCACCGTGATACATCGCAATTCCGATACTGGCTGTCGGCCTGAGGGGAATAGACTGAATGGGCAGTTTTTCGTTGAACACCGCAATAATTTGCTTCGCCAACGCCATCGCATGCCACGCATCCTTAACGCCATGCGCAATAATGCCGAAGTCATTCCCACTGATTTGTGCCAACACCATATTCGGCGGTAGAACACGTTTAATTTTCTCGACCAGCGTCAACAGGAGTATTTCGCGCTGCTCCTCGTTAAGCACCCCGGCGACATCCTGCAACGTCTCGCTGGCAATAACGATCAACGCGTTTTTGTTTTCGCTTGCCGTCAGTTGTTCGAGCAATGCTAGTAACAGCGCCTTGTTTGGCAACTCAGTCAGGGTATTTCGGGTGCTCATCGCGCTCATTTCTTCATGCATGCGCAACGACATTTGTTGGTTACGGTTATAGCTGCGCACCAGCATGCCTATCTCATCATCGTGATGGAGAGGAGGCAGACTGAGTTGATGAGTCACCGCTTCGTGCGGGCTTATGCTATCGAGTTCACGGGCGATTTTACGCAGTGGGTGCACAATCAAACGGTTTATCGACCAGCTAATCGCAACAGACAAAATCAGCGCCAGCAGCAGATAAGTGGTCAGTAAGGTCGAGATCGTACTAATGATGAATTTGTACATCCGCCAGGAATCCGCTTGCAGCACCAGATAGGCCAACGGCTGCGGATTTGCCGGGCGCTCCAGTGAATACAGCGGTAAGGATATTTGAACCGGAAGTTCGAACAGCCGCGCAATCCATACGGGAACCGGGCGTTCAGGGGTGAATCGCTGGCGTAATGCCTGGAATTGGTTCGGCAGTACCACATCCGCCCGGCTGATAATGCCGGAAGGTTGAATTTGACTCAGGATGTACTCAGCCTGGGGGATATCGGCTTTCAGGATAGCTTCAGACAGCGGAAGACGAACCGAATGGGCGATTTTCTCCATCTGGCTTGCTGTGTCGTAGCGGCTTTGCTGCACAAAGTGGAAAAGCTGTACCACAATAAAAATGAAAATAAACAGCAAGGCAACGGCTGACACCATCGCCATTTGTTTAATCGTTAATGAACGACTGACTCGCAAACTTACACTCCGCAATGACTGGTCCCTGATTTCCCCGAGCGACTTCAAGATGCAGGTAGGCGGCAATCGAATAAATCCCGATGGGCTTACTTAAGGTAAG
This sequence comes from Buttiauxella sp., assembly GCF_035271705.1. GTDB lineage: Bacteria > Pseudomonadota > Gammaproteobacteria > Enterobacterales > Enterobacteriaceae > Buttiauxella. The sequence goes on along the minus strand of NZ_DATERI010000065.1, from coordinate 12,180 downwards.
GGATTCGGGGGAATGAGAGCAGCCAACAACCCTGCATAGAGAAAGGTGATGGGTAAAAACATATTCTTATACAGGCTGAGTATACTGCATTGTGTTGGGTTTGAGGTGCGCAGGTATGTGAATCAGGGGATTCTGAACTTTTCACCCTCTCTGGTTGCAAAGAGGGTGAAAATAGACGCAATTATCGCACTGACAGCGCCACCAGCATCTTTAAACTCGCAGAGTAATAATCCTCTTGCGCGGTGATTTGGGGTACTGCCACATTAGCAGGCTGGAGCACTAAGTCCCGCACCGCCAGTAACCCACCCTCCATCATGTACGGCGCGGTTTCACCTGTGGCGACGTTCACCCAAGCTGGCGTTTGTGCACGAGAGTAGCGCCCCCACCAGGTTTTATAGGCCTGCAATTCTGGGCTGCTGTGATTAAACCAGTACACGTACAGCGGAACGCGGATAGCATCGTAGCTAAAGCGCGCAGGCCACTCTTTTGCCGGAACAGTACGGCCATCTGAATAGAGCGAAACCCAGTCAGACGGGAGTTGTGGATTGCCAAAATGCATTTTCCCCAGCAATTTCTGTCCATCACTTATCAAATCTTTCCACACCGTTAAGTGACTACGGTTGGCGAAATCCTGCCAGGCCGGGAAGATAAAATAGGACGGGTTAAGATTCACATAACTGTTGAGGTTAAAACCTTTTGCGCCAGGCAACATCACCTGTAAACCGGCAAAGCGCACCACATTATGAGCAACCAGCGCCTTAGTGATGGCGTCTGATTCTTTAAGATAATCCGGGTTCTGCCACTTGTTGCCCGCTTTTAACAGCGCCCACGCGATAAACGTATCACCATCGACGGCATTATTTTTATCAGTGATCGGTTGGGCTTCTACCGGGTTATATCGCCAATAAAAAAGACCAGTTTCGGGGTTTTTCAGGGTTTTTCGCGTCCAGTCCCACATTTTATCAAAACTATCGCGGTCGTCGTTGGCCACGGCCATCATCATGGCAAAACCCTGGCCTTCAGTGTGGCTGACATTTTTATTGCCAGTGTCGACAATGCGGCCATCTGGCATTAAAAAACGGGATTTATAGCTGTCCCATGCTGTGTCAGCCAACGCTTGCTGGCTGAAGATTAAGGCAATCATTGCCACTACCAGCGTTTTAAATCGCTGCAACATCAAAGCACCTCATCGACTATTTTGATATCGAAAGTGTACCACTGTTGCTGACGGAGAGGACTCACGCCACAGCGACACATGCATTTTACCACCCTGATCACGCAACCAACGGGCGTAGACTCCTTCCAGAACAGCGCTGAATGCGTTGTTCCAGGAAATCTGTTGTGATTCGTCTGCGGGAACAGGCAAAGCCATATGGCGAATTAACATTGCCGTTTCGCTGGCTTCGATATCAATATAGCCCCAGTTGAAATGGGCGAGCTGAACATTTATCTGTGTTTCGAGTTCGCCCACAGTTCGCGCTAATGCCAACGGGTGACGAGCGGCCAACGTATCACCCATTTGTATCAAAAACTGGCGGCTTTCTGCTTCGCCCGCATTCGCCACCATGCTATCAATCATGATGTGGAGCAATGAGAACCAGCCTGGTTGTGCCTGCTGATTCTGAAAGTACTGCAACAGCTGCGTGTCATTCATGATTAATTATTCCCCAGCAGGTAACGGAAGTTGAGTTGTGCAGTACTTTCGTTGTAATCACCAAAGGTGTCATAGCCGACCTGTCCACCAATCTTCATGTCTTTGTTAACTTTGTAATCAGCACCGGCACGCAAGTTATAACCCATGCCGTTTTTGCTACTGCCGCTGTACCACGCTTCTTTAGCAAAACCGTTAGCAACATAGTTTTCCAGTTGCGATTGCATTGCTGAATCGGTCGGGAAGTACGGGCTTTCATTCTGGCTATACGACTGATAACCCACCGATGCGCCTACCGACATATCCCAGTTCTCAAACTTCTGTGTGTAATCCACCGGGAAGGAGACGCTGATGTAATCCTGCGGGCTGAAATAGCCACCTTGCCCATAGCTGAAGTAACTGAGGTTTTTCGAGAAGTCCATGTAACTCATACTGATACCGGTTTTCAGTTCGCGGTCATCAGCATAGAATGGGCGAAGATAAACGCCAGCATCCCCAGTGACACTGCCGTTACTCGGCACGTTTTCGCCAATGTAGTTATACAAACCTACACCCGCGTAGAAACCGGCATCGCCGTTGTCGTAGCTCAGTTGAGCTTTCCCCCCGTTTTTCGTCACCTGACCCCATTTCTTACCGCTGTATTTGTCTTCCACACCCACGTAAGAAAGCAGGCTGTCGACCACGGCACGACGCTCACCCGTTAAAACTAATTTCAGGTAATCGGTCAGTTGTGGCGACCACTGCACGCCACCAACAACGGTATTTAAATCCTGGCCTAATGGCGTTGATCCAACGTCCAACTTGTACTGCTCGCCGGTTAATGCCATCGCGACTTCCACACCCGCAACGCTTTGTGAGCCCTGGGAAGGCACGGTTATCTTGTCGATATTTGGCAGCTCCGGCGGTGTCGTCGTAGAGGCGTTGTACAACTCCTCTCCCACTTGCCCCTGAATCAAGGCACCCGTACCAAAGCGACGACTGGTTTCATCAGTCGAGCTCCCGGCATTCAGGCTAATTGGCGTGACGTTGAGATCTAAACGTGAGTCACCAAACGGAACGGTTGACCATTGCAGCGGGGCTTTGATTTCCGTGAGTTCACTCATGCCGCTTTCACCGTCACGACCACGAACTGCCAAGGCACCTCGCGCCCACATCGCGGTTTTTTCCGTCAATTGTTCCATCATGTTATCGACCTGACGCAACGTTCCCGCCTGTAGCGATTCAACCGGCAGATCGGTACGCGTAGTGCCCGGAGGTGCTGTTTGTGGGTTACGAGCCAGTTGTGCGACCTGCCACGGCATCGCATCGCCATCCGGTGAATTCGATGCCGTTTGCGGGGCGACGCTGTTTTTCGGGGTAAATGGGTTATCTGCTAACGCCAGACCACCCATCGTCGGTGCCGTGTCGCCATCGGTTCCTTGCAGGCCGAGTAGTTTCCCACGCGCAGTACGCAAATAGCTCATCGCCTGCTGGTGATTGCCATCAGCTTCCGCGACTCGCGCCAGTAACAGCAGGCGATCAGGCGTTTCATCGTTACGTAACCCTGCCGATAGCTGCTTCGCTTTATCAACATCTCTGCTGGCAAGCGCGACGTCAATTGCGCCCGCGCGGGCATCTTGCTTCGGCGTGTCACGCGTCATCAGGTAGTCGTAAACCACACCTGCTTCTTTGTTCATTTTGCCGGACTGATACAAACGCGCCATGGCAAACATCAGGTCGGTGTTTTGTGGGTCGCTCTGCATCGCACGGATCAGTTTGTCGTACGCTGCCGCATAATTGCCCTGAGTACGCAGTTGATCGACTTCGTTGATCACATAACCGTTGCGGACACTGGCCAGTTGCGTTGGCGTACTACGCGACTGCAATTCTGGATTCGCGAGGAACGCCTGGGCTTCACGCCCCAGTCCCGCCTGGTTCAGCACGGCGATCTGGTCACCATAATCTCCAGCATTCCCCTGCACGCCACGGCTCATGTTGTCACGCACAATCGTCACAGCTGTACTGACATCACCGGTTTGCGCCAGCATTACCGCGAGTTTACCGGCGTCTGCTGGGCTTTGTGGTGGACGCATCGCCAATGCTTTTAAGGTATTCGCCGCAGCGACGGTATCGCCCTGCGCCAGGTAGCGTTCCGCGACCGACATTTGCAGATTGTAATTCACACGCGCCGCAAGGCTGCGCATGTCGCTGGTTTGGCTGGCTGCCGGGATACGCGACAGCAGCGTTTGCGACTGCTGCCAGGCGTTGTTTTCACTGGCAAACAATGCCCCCACGTACAGTTCAGTGTTGGATGCATTAGGCCGGAAAGATGCCGCCATCACATTACTGGCTTCGTCACTGCGCCCCTGTTTCTGGAGCTGGCGTGCTAAATCAAGGCGCAACCACGGATCAGTTGGATAACGCGCCACGCCCTGCTGCAAAATGGCGATGGCCTGTTGCGGATCGCCATTCGCGGCTGCCTGCTGTGCCTGACGTCGCAGTGGATCGGTAGGATTGCCGCCGGAAATACGCGGCTGCAATTTTGCCTGCAAGCTGGCGGGCAAGGTTTGCAGCATCGCCTGAGCTTCAGCGGTTTTGTTCTGCTCGCGCAACACGTAGTACAAGTTTTCACGCGCAGCACCGTTATTCGGTTGCTCGGCCAGAATATTGCGCAATGACTGCTCGGCGGCAGCGTAATCTTTATTGTGGCGTTGAACATCAGCGCGGAATAATTTGGCCGAGGTGCCACGCTCACCACTTTGCTGTGCCAGTGGAGCACTCAGCGCCAGCGCCTGGCTAATATTGCCCTGTTTGAAAGCTGCCTGAGCACTCGCCAGTTGCCCATAAAATTCGGCGTCATCGGCTTGTTGTTTGCGCTCACCAGACACATCACCACCGAGATTCGCGGCACGATTCAGATATTCCGCGGCTGCAGTGTAATCGCCCTTACGCTGCGCGATATAGCCCATCCCAGCCAGCGCATCGGCGTCTTCCGGATTGTTTTGCAGAACTTGTTCGAATTGCGTTTTTGCCACGACGGTGTTGCCGCTATTAAGCGCGTTAAACCCTTCATTTTTCGCGGCACCACCAAGAGTTTTACGGTAGTGATCTTGTACCGCAGAATCTTTCGGGTGACGTTGCAGGAAGGTTTGATAATACTGTTCGTCGCTGGCCGTTGGCCCGAGCCACAACAGAGCCTGGCGCAGTGCTTTATCGGAATCCTGGCTGCCGCTGGCCATGTTTTGCAGGATATCAATACCTTCACGACGCGTACCTTCCTGATAGGTCAGCACTTTGCCCAGCGCAACACGTCCGCCGTTATCCTGCGGGTTCTGTGCCGCAAACTGGCGTAAACCTGCCACAGCCTGCGGATAGAGCGATTTATCACCCGCCATCGTCAAATAATATTCTGGCGCGAGGCTTGGCGGTGGCTGGTCGCCAGTAAACAAACTGTGCCAAGTGGCGAGGGCCGCGGGAATATTGCCGCTTCGCGCCTGCTGTCGCGCCAAGTCCAACTGCCCACGAGGGATTTGCTGAATTTGTTTGGCGTTATCCAGCGCCTGCAAATTGTTGTCTTGCGGTGAAGCTGACGCGAGGCGCTCGCGCCACTGTGCAGCACCTTTAATGTCCCCGGATTGCTGCGCCCACAACGCCATCAGATACAACGCCTGAGTGTTATTGGCGTCGACCATCAACACTTTTTGCAACGCTTCTTTTGCCAGCTCGTCATGTGACTTTTCATGCCAGTAATTAGCCTGGTCAAATAACGCTTTTAGTGCCGGATTGTTATCCTCAGCCTGAGCGCCAAACGTCAGGCCACCTAAGAAGCACAGAGTTAACACACGACGGGCGGTTTTGTTTTTATGATGCACATTTTTACGATGCATAGTTTTATGACTCATTGAGCACCACCTTACTTACCATCATCCTGAGGATTAAGACGAATATGCGCGCGTTTTTTCAGTAGGGCATACAAGCTCAAACCGATAATCGATGCGAATAACAAACCTAAAATAGCCAACAGTGCTGAATGCTGGTTGGCGTACCAGACCACCATCATGTACCACGGCATTTGGCCGCTCGGGAACTGTTGGCCAACCCGGAAGCTGCGTACCCCGTTTTCATCAGTAATGATGGCGGCGTCGCCACGAATACCGGCGTTAATGCGGGCTAAGCTTAAGTCCGTTTGCAGTCTTGAGAGCTGCTCGTCGGTGCTGCCAATAGCCATCACCACGAAGTACTCCGGGTTCCATTGCGAGGGGAAACTCACAAACCCACGCCACGCTTCGTTCGACGAGAAATATCGGTCAGCCGCAATACCTTTCGAGCTCCAGTCGCCTTCAACCCAATGTTGTATTTTTTGCCAGACTGAACGTTCGCGAACGCTGAACGAATGCTCGTTGCTGGTAAACGGCGACTGGGCCAGTAGCGTCCGGTTAAAGGTGCTTTGATTAATGGTAGAAACTGAAAGTACGTGGCTTTGTTCAAGGCGTTGTAGGTTTGCGCCCGCGGTTGGTACGCCAAACATCACCGTGTTGTTGTTTAAAGAGGTTCCGGTCGCATTACCCGAACGTGCAGCCATATTCAGTAACGTGCTGATTTCAGCCTCGGTTGGATTTTCTGGCAGCAGCAAAACGGTATGGGCGAAGTCCGCGAAGCGTGAGAACGGGAACGACGCACCGACGAAGTAAGAGAGGTTTGGCAACAACGAGAAGTGACGCGTTCTGCTCAAATCAATCGATGAATCTTCGGAGATACGGCTCTTAATATTGTTATTGAGCAGCACGCTACACGGTGCCGATTCTTTGGTCTGGATGTTGAAGTACAACGACAACTGGTTGTCGCCGTAAATCAAGTAAGGTTCTAGCGCCAGGTTGTACGCTTCCTGCCGCGCATCCCCCCCCACTTTTCGCCAAAGGGTCTCCAGTGCGCCTTGCTTATTCACCGGCAGGTTGTGCAGGAAAGTCCCGTTAAGGGTCAGGGAAAGGTAAGAGCGTTCTTCATCAATCCAGTTTTCCATCGGGAAGCGATAGCCGAGTTTCACCGGAATGGTTTCCCCATCCCACAAAAACAGATCCGGAGCCGCGCGGAAAGCCACACTTAACGAGTCGTGCCAGATTCCGGTCGCAGTCAGGCTTTGGTCTTTACGCATCAACTCGGAAAGGCGCACCGGATGTTCGGTACTGATCCAGCGCGGAGCGTCATACGCTTTACTCACCGGGATAGTCTGGTTTTCCACTGTGGTACTGGCAGTCTGGAGATTAAATTTCCCCTGAGTTAAACGCCACGCCGCAGCGCGCAACTGCTGATCGGAATTCCCGACCACCAACAACAGCTTATAAACCGGATTACCTGGGTTATCGATAATTTGCAGCATCGGTTTTTGCGTTTCAGGCAAGGTCAGGCCGCCAATTTGCTCGCCGGGCTTGCCAATCAGAATGCCGTTTTTCTCAGGCAACTGGTCGTTCAACACATTAAAGGAGATACCGCGATAGTCCGCCTCAATACCCAACCAGGACGCAACCAATGCCGCCGCACTCACTTGTTCAGGCCGCGTTTTTGCCGGGAAAGCAAACTCCACGGAAGCGGGAGTCATCTGCATTGAGTCGAAGAATGGGCGCGGGAAATGGCTGAGGTCAGAGCCGATATTGAGCTGCTGCCCTTCCAGCTCCAGCCGCGTGTTCGGCATGATGGTGACCTGGTATTTATCAGACAGGTCACGCAGACACAGTAACGCATCGCCATCGTTGATTTTAAAGCTGATGTTGTTACTCGACACCACCATCGCCGCCGGAATTTCCAGCTGATAGTTAGACACATCACTGTCGGCAGAACCCAACGGCACCGTACCCAAAGGCTGGCCGTTCATCATCAGCTGCAATGTGGTATTTCTTGCCGCCATTGCCGGAGAGACTTTCAGGTTCAGGAACAGCTGTGCATTGGTAATGACCTGATCGGCTGGCAAAGTGAAGTCAATACCCGCTTGTAACTGCCCCCCACTGAGCATAATTCCGCGTGGTTGGCCCATTTGCGCCACGGAAATGCTGCTCACATTCCCCGGTATGAGCACCGAAGGAACGGATGCCGCCACTGCCGGAGCAGGGATGGGTGCAGACAGTGAATCTGGCACGGCCACAGCGTCCGGTGTCGGTAAATTCAATGGAATTTGTGACTCCATGGCAGTGGTGTCTTCCGCCATAACCGGTGAGGTCATCACCGTCAACGCGAGCAATAACTGGCAAAGTTTAATACTCATCCCTTTCATGCAACGTTGTCCTCGTTGGCTACTTTCATACGTCTGGCTTCTTCCTGGCGCAGACGGCGGTTTTCGCGGCGTGATTTAAACGTCAGCCAGAAAAGGTCAAACACACAACGAATAATGATAAACATCGAACGGAAAGGGTTGTCCTGCGGTTTTGGTGGACGGATCCACGCATCGGCACGCGCCAGAACCACTCGCACCAGTTCACGGCGGCGATCCAATGGGATTTCGTCAAACATCAGGCGAATGGCCTGCTCGTCGCTGGCAATGACTTTCACCGGAATGCTGATAGAGCCAGATTTAAGTTGCAGCTCGATTTCTTCTATTTCATCAGACAGATGACGGTCATCCGGCACTGCTATCTGGCAGCCGCCCATCGACAAATCGATGGTATTGCTACGGGAAGAGATGCCACTGGCGTAGTGAATGACCACCGGGACTTCCACATCAATACGGATGGTTCTTCGCGTCTGACGCGTTTCACGGGCAACTGCAATCGCCGCCAGCAGGAATATCAGGCTATACAGCCCCCAGCCGACGTTAAGCGCAATAACGCTGGGGTCAACACCAAAGTAGTCATGGGCACAGGCGCGCACAATCCCGGCGATAATCGCCACCCCCAGCAACACCGCGACAATCACATGTGGGCGCACCACACTGAAATCGAAGTACCCGACGTTCAGCAATGCCCCTTTGTCCGTCACGTTAAACTTGCCACGTTTTGGGAACAGCATCGTGATAAACGTTGGCAATATAAGGTGGAATGCCAGCACCAAATCGTAAATCTCACCCCAGAAACTGTAACGATAACGCCCGTTCATTCGCGAGTTCAGATAGATGGTTAACAGCAAATGCGGCAAGGCATAAGCAAAGATCAGGCTTGCCGAGGAGTGAATGATGTTCAGGTTAAAGAGTAGATACGCCAGCGGCGCGGTAACGAAGGCCACACGCGGCAGGGCGAACTGGAAATAGAGCATCGCACTGAGATAACAGCACCGTTGCTGCCATGTCAGGCCGCGACCAAACAACGGGTTATCCATACGGAAAATCTGTGTCATGCCACGAGCCCAGCGGGTTCGCTGAATCACGTGCAGTACCAGACGTTCAGTCGCCAAACCCGCCGCCAACGGAATATCGAGGAAGGCTGATTTCCAGCCAAGGCGCTGCATTTTCAGTGCGGTATGAGCATCTTCCGTCACCGTTTCAACCGCAAAACCACCAATCTCTTCTAGCGCGCTACGACGAATAACAGCACATGAACCACAGAAGAAAGTCGCGTTCCAGTTGTCATTTCCTTGCTGAATCGGGCCGTAGAACAGTGAGCCTTCATTGGGAATGTTTTGCCCGCCCGATAAGTTACGCTCGAATGGGTCGGGTGAGTAGAAGTAGTGCGGCGTCTGTAACAGCGCCAGTTTCGGGTCCTTCAGGAATGCACCCACCGTCGCTTGCAGGAAGATGCGCGTTGCCACGTGGTCACAGTCAAAGACAGTAATGAGCTCACCTTTGGTGAGTTTCATCGCATGGTTTAGGTTACCGGCTTTGGCGTGCGAGTGCTCATTACGCGTGATGTATCCTACGCCCACATCGGCGGCAAACACTGCAAATTCACGCCGTTTACCATCATCGAGCAGGTAGATTTTGATTTTGTCGCGCGGATAGTCGATACATTGCGCGGCCAGTACGGTATCTCGCACGACATCGAGGCTTTCGTTGTAACTGGGGATATAAACATCCACCGTCGGCCATTTGGACGTATCTTCCGGCAGCGGCACAATTCCCCTTTTTAATGGGAACGAGGTTTGCAGGTAGCTCAGTAATAATATAACCCAGATATACAGCTCAGCTAGAAATAACCCCACTCCAAGAATGGCTTCTATTTCTGAATTAAAGTGCAGGGTTTGAGTTGCACGAAAATAAATATAACGGGTCGACATCAATACCGAAACGAGCATCATTATTATCGACACGCTGTGCTTTTTGCTAAAGCCTAATAAAAACAGAATAGCCAGGCTGATAAAGCCAAAGATATACTGCTTCTGGCTATCCATAGGCGTAATAATGATCAGCGCTGCTATTGGCACTAACACCAATAGCAGTACATATAACAGGGCCTTTTTCATAGAACATCCTGGAAGATTGTCAGAAATTTGATGTTCTCAAGGCGGTATGTACCGCGCCATCACCAATTTTTATACCGAGAACACCCGCAACGCGTTTACTGATCAGTTCAATATCAAAAGCCGCGGCAGAAGCTGGGCTAAAATCGAATATTGATTGCTGTGAAGCGTTGGCTTCCGCCACACTTTCGTCGCGGTTAATAACACCAAGCAGACGGTCGCCAAGACGTTGTTGCATAAACGCCGTGACGTCGCGGCTGATATTGCGGCGGTTATCACTTTGGTTGAGAACAAAATAATATCCGGCTTTGTTGTTTAACGGTTCGCCAATCAGACGGTGATTTTCAATATGCGGCAACAATGACAGCGATGCGGTATCTGCCAGCATGGTCACCAAATGCAAATCAGCCAAATGCGAAACCGCTTTCAGCGCCGGATTAGGACCTGGCGGGAAATCGGCAATAATGACAAGACCTGGGTAGTTGAGTAAGGTGCTTAATCCACGCATCAGGAAATGGTTGTCGGTGCTCAAGCGCTGCTCAAACTCCACTCGCTGTTCTTCAGTGACATCGCCATACGGCAGCACAAACATATTGCTACCGGCAGTCAGAACCGACTGGCTCCAGTCTGCGGATTCGATAGCTTTTGCCACATAGCCACGGCCATCAGATAAAGGCACACCAAAATGCAGACGCAGCGCATTTTGCACATCAAAATCAATGACTAACACTTTGCTACCCGCGCGGGCCAACGCATACGCCAGGTTGGCGGTAACCGTGGTTTTACCGACTCCGCCCTTTGGCGAACAAACACACACTAACGGCATGACGCAATCATCTCCAGCAACGGTTGCAGTGGTAAGTCTTTAGCGGGATGACTCCGCGCTGTATACCCTTTGGCTGCGAACAGTTTGTCAAAACGCACTGGCTCTGTTTTTACCAGTGCAGAGGCCTGCGGCGCTGAGACAGCGGCAGGTTTCATGGTTTCTTTTAATGGTTCTCTAACGGGTTCAGGTTGTGCGATTACCGGTGCAAGCTGTTCAAACAACGTCTCAGTTGTGTGTTGACTTTGCTCAGGTTGAAAAATCTCGGCTTTAGTTGCTGGTAGTACACTGTTCAGGCTATTCAGAATAGAACCTTGAGATGCCGAGTTACTGATAGGTTGCGCCACCAGTGGCCTGAAATGGCTAGTATCAAACTCATCAGCCTTTACCGCTTGCGGTACTGGCACTGAAATACTTCCGGCATTGGAAAGCACAGAACCTTCACCTTCAGCGTTCTTTAACTGTTTGATTATCGCCCAGTTGCTAGTATCTGCGGGCTGGTTTTGCGCCGACATATCTTTGAAATCGATAGCGTCTGTGCGAGTCTTATCCTTGAAACGCTGCAAATCATCATAGTTTTTCATCGCGACACTCATGATTTATAAGATATTTGTATTTGATGTATGAATATACCCAGACTTTTACCATGGCTATCAGAACGTCTTTGCTGGTAATTAATTTGGCTTATTGACTTCATGAATCACGCATAATTGCATTGCGTTATCATTCCATTTTTTATTATTCATTTTTGGAAAAACTGCTGCAACTCCGGCCAATATATAGGTTCAGGTGGTCTTACCTCCATCTTTTTTTCATATTTACATCAAGCTAAGCATGAAACCAATTGGATTTGTGATTGAGTGGAATTTAATGCTATCACGTAAAAGGTTGCAGCTTTTTTTTTGTGACTCCACACTCATAAAGTGTATTTCGTGGCTTCTGATATTTCGCGCAGGAAATTAACATCCGTGACAGAGGTATTAGAGAACATATATTGGGGTAACGGAAGAATCTAACTGGGTTCACCGTTAGCGAGTGTGCAGGGGAAAGCAGAACTTAGTGGTGAACGGAATATTAGTTAGCCTGGAATAGCTCGCCCTGACAAATGCCAAAGCGAGTTCGCGTAAACTAACGAATCTCCCCGTTCTCATCCTGATCAACAACGAAACACGCCACCAGTTGGCCACCGTAATCTTTGAGTTGCGGTTGCAGTTGCGTGCACGGCCCAAAACGGGAGCGGGATTATTTCACCCTACGATTGTTTTTTAGTCGTTTATCGTTGCAGCATAAGCCTTAGCGGCTGCGATCGCTTTATCATCAAAAATATCTTGCTCGTATCCATCCCCAG